>CANHTV010000169.1 GCA_947463285.1 Verrucomicrobiaceae bacterium
GCGGTCACCGCATCACCACACATTCACCGTTAAAAATCGAAGCACGGGGTGATCAACGCTGGGCCGTTCATGGCACCCCGGCGGACTGTGTGCGCGTTGGTCTCTTCGCCATGGCATTGAAGCCTGACTGGGTGATCTCGGGCGTCAACGCAGGTGGCAATCTCGGTCAGGACATTGTCATCTCCGGCACCTGTGCTGCTGCACGAGAGGCGGCCTATCATGGGGTCAAAGCCATGGCCTTTTCTCATTACCTGATCCGCAGCCTTGCCGTGGACTGGGACCGCATCTCAGCATGGACCACCGAGCTTTTCATGGGCCAGCAAAACCAACCGCTCGGAGACGGCGAATACTGGTGCTTCAACTTCCCCCATCATCCGCCAGGCCCACGACCGCTGCCAACCATTCGCGAATGTCAGCCGGCACGTTCGCCATTGAAGGTCGGCTTTATCACGCAGGCTGATGGCAGCCAGCTCTACCATGCCAGCTACGCCGAGCGGCCCCGCGATGAGGGCTCTGATGTTGAAGCCTGCTTCGCCGGAGACATCAGTCTCTGCCGACTGCACCTGTGATGCCATGAAAGCCGAGCCGCCAGAGCCCTCCGAAACCTCACCAGAGCGTGACCTCGCAGAAGTGCTCAGCAGCAGCTTTTTCCGTCTGAAGCATCACCCTCGCCTGCGACGCTTGTTGATGCATCGCATTCGTCTGGATCGCTGCCTGCAGCTCCAGATCCTCGGCAAAAATCTCAGCCGTCCCGAGATCGGTGAACTTGGCGAAATCCTCGCCGCCAAACACCTTCGCCAGCACGGCCGCCGCGTGCTATTTAGAAACTATCGTGGGCTCCACCGAGGCGAGGTGGACATCGTGGCCCGGCACGGTCAGATACTCACCTTTGTCGAGGTCAAAACCCGCACTAGCACAGCCTTTGGGCGGCCAGCTGATGCGGTGAACGCGGAGAAACAACGCCTCATCCAGCGTGGCGCTCAGGATTGGCTCCGCCAGTTGGGAAACCCACGGCTTAGCTTTCGTTTCGACATCGCCGAAGTCATTCTGATCCCTGGCGAGGTGCCCTACATCCACATCATCGACAACGCCTTTGTCCTGCCAGACAGCTCCACCAGCGGACGATAAAAGATGCCCACGCTTCACGCTTTGACATTCACCGTGCAGCCCGCTAAACCTAGCGCTCCATTTTAAATCCAACCCGACACACTCCATGAGTTCCAATTCCGCCAAGAAGATCATCAACGACCCGCTCAAATGTGCTGACGAACTTTTCGAAGGCCTCGTGCTCGCCTATGACGGCAAAGCCCGCCGTGTCGGCAAGCGCTCCATCGTCATGAATGAACTTCGTGCGGACGCCCCTGCCCTGCTCGTCGGTGGTGGTGCTGGTCATGAGCCGATCTATCACGGCCTCGTCGGCAAAGGCATGGCTGATGGTGCTGCCGTCGGCGACATCTTCGCCGCTCCGCCCCCAGACATCGTGCTTGAGGCCACCCAGGCTGTCAGCCGTGGCAAAGGCGTGCTTTATCTTTATGGCAACTACGCTGGTGATGTCATGAACTTCGACATCGGTGCCGAGCTCGCTGAAGAAGAAGGCATCAAAGTCAAAACCGTCATCATCAATGACGACGTCTGCTCCGCTCCACCGGACAAAAAGCAAAACCGCCGTGGTGTCGCCGGTCTCGTGCCTGTGGTGAAACTCGCCGGAGCAGCAGCCACCGTCGTGGACAGCCTTGATGAGCTCGCCCGCATCGCTCAAAAAGCCAACGACATGACCCGCACGGTCGGCGTTTCCACCAAGCCAGGCTCCATCCCTGCAACCGGTGCCCCGACCTTTGACCTTGCGGATGACGTCATCGGTCTCGGCATGGGCATCCATGGTGAAAAAGGCGTCGGCCTCATCCCCATGTGCAGCGCTGATGAGCTTGCCGTTAAAATCCTCGACCTCATTTTCGCTGACGACCTGGCCTTGAACGCAGGCGATGAAATCGTCTTTTTCGTCAACAGCCTTGGTTCCACCCACATGATGGAGCTGCTTATTCTTCTCCGCGCTGCCAAACCGATCCTCGAAGCACGCGGACTGAAAGTTCATCAGACCATCGTTGATAACATCGTCACCTGTCAGGAAATGGCAGGCGTCAGCTTCAGCATCACCAAGCTGGATGCCGAACTGAAAAAGCTCTGGGATCTGCCCTGCGAAAGCGTCGGCTACACCAAGCTGTAATTAACGATTAAGGATTCATCGCGGCCCTGTGAGCACTGCTCACAGGGCTTTTTTGTGGCTTCGCTGGCTCGACACGGATTCGAACAAGAGTCTGCATAAGAACTCCGAAGCTGCCAGGGTTTGATAGCAGGACTAGCGGTCGGGTTTCATCCGTCAAGAATCGACTCCTGACCCGAATGGCACTCACTTAACCAAAGAATCCGCAGTTCCCCGTAATCGGGGCATTCCTGCCCCGCGGAACTTCGGAATCCGGGCTTAAGATAAGGCATAAATGCGGCACCGTAGGTCGGGAATGTTTGGCGTGAAAGCGGCTCGCCCCCCCCAGGAGCATCCTTCGCCAAACTTCCCGACTGGCTTGGAATCCTCGAATAGCGCACGGCCATCATCACCTCCCAGAAGTCGGGAAATCGGGCGATGGAACTCAGGATGTAATCCACACGTCAACCGCCCGATATTCCCCACCTACGGCGGGCCTCAGCAACCTGCGGCCTTAAGTGAGCGGCATTCACTTCTGCCCCTTTCTTGCGTAAAAAAACCCAGCGCCAGCAGGATCAAGCAGAGGTGAATGAAGGCTCCAAAACGCGACATCAGACTGGCTTTGTCACAGTCCGGCAGCAAAAACGGAAGAGGTCTTTTCCCAAAAAAGAAAAATGGGCTTTCATTTTTTACCGCGCATCTTTTTGCCAGAGTTCTGACGATAGAAAATGGAGCAACCCCCGAAATGGCACCAACCAGACCAGCATGTTCATCCTCACATTCATCTGACTACTAGCGCCTTAAGCTACGAAATCTATAAAATGAACGGCATCTTGTTCCCAAATGGGTTGGCACGGCCAATGCCATTAGTTGGCTCGTGGGTTCATTTCTGGCAACGGTGCGGAGCGGGTGAGCTATGCGAGCCACTCGAGTTGTGCTGACATGAGTTGCCAGTGAGCTTCATTTAATTGTCCAAGCATCCGGCATCCCACGGTTAAGCCACTCATCGTATTGAACGAGAAGGTTGTAGTAATTCATGATGAGTAGGAGGAGGCAAAGAAGCGTCCATGATGCGGCTGCCGTTAGCGCCCACCTTTCACAATTCATCCAAACGGCAAACCAACAGCCAACACCAAGCAAGACCACGAGCCACAGCCAGGAGGGATTAAATCCCACATGATTTACCGGCAGTCGGCTAACGATCATCCAAATCAACCCAATGAATGTGCAGGCATTTATTAGCCCCACAGTGCGGAGATAAAACGAAAGGAAGTGTTGTGTAGAGTTCATCGAGGTAGTTACTTTTTTGGCTTCTCTTTTTCCAGTGCTGGTTTCTTTGGCTCTGCCTTCGCTTCTGCTCGGTTTTTGCTGTCGCCAAAATATCCATTACAACCTCGATTGAATGCTTGTAGATGAACTTCAGTGGATGGGCTACCAGAGACATCGATCTGAACATATTCACCTGTCTTCTCCGAAAAGTAAGCGTAGCCAGTTTGTCCTGTAGCGGGGACGCCTTGACCGTCGGCAAAGTTCTGCGCGACCGAATCATTTCCTTTCTTGCCGGGAACACCGCTATTGCAGCCATGAAGATTGATCTCAGCATCTTTGGCATACATCGCCTTCGGCAATCCTTCGATGCCCTTCTCTCCAACAGATCCTCCTTTGAGATGGATCTTCGGCCCGTCAACATCGTCACCTTTGCCTGAGTGCGTGAAGACC
The DNA here is from genome assembly GCA_947463285.1 of Verrucomicrobiaceae bacterium. GTDB lineage: Bacteria > Verrucomicrobiota > Verrucomicrobiia > Verrucomicrobiales > Verrucomicrobiaceae > Prosthecobacter. Next base: position 3,920 of record CANHTV010000169.1, read on the forward strand.
TTCACGTTCTTCACAGCCTCAGAGCCTCCTCTTTTGCTCTGTTCTGACATATCCTTCCAGCCTTCAGTAAGATCTTTTGCAGTAGTGATTGGTTTCAGCACCACTTTGTCCTTCTTGGGATTGAAGCCTTTGCCAGATTCAATTTCTCGCTTCTGAGTCTGGGCAGCGCGCTCGAATGATTTGGCTTTATCCGAGTCAGGATTCACATAGTAGAACAAATAATGTGTTTCCAACCCATGCGGATCAAAGTATGACCAAGGATTCTGTCTGACATAGGCATAGAGGTTTGGGCCATCGACAAAACCCGCCGGGTCACGGCTGAGCCACACACTGGTCTCGATGTCGCGATACCTCATGCCTTCATTCAGCAGGCCCGTCGGGTCTTCGTCTTTGCTGTTGGCGCGTTGTTTGTCCTGATTGGTGCCGGTTTCCCTCGTGCGCTTGCCGTAGGCTTCGTAGCTGGCCGTCCAGGTCAGGGCTCCGCTGCTGTCACTCTGGGCCACCACGTCGCCACGCCCGTTGCTGAGGTTGTAGCGCTGAGTGATGGACTGCGGAACCTGCGGTTGATCAGGAAAGCTGTTGGGCCGCCAAGCAAAGCCCTGCCCCGGATACAAGGGATTGCGGACGGTGTAGAGCAGGCCACCGACGCCACCGCCCATGTCTGGACCGCGCACATAGAGCCTCACGAGTCTTGCCATTTCCAGGAAGCTCCCTAGCATCTTCAACATGAAGATTTTTCCCGCTATTTCGAGACACTGCTTCCCTGCCCTGCTGGCAGTGGGTTGTGTGCTCAAGGCCCAAGAGCCAGCGCCTGCGGTGGCTCCTGCTACTGAAGCTGCTCCAGCCTCAAAAGCAGTCGAGCCCCCACAGCTCTCTCGAATCAGCCCTATGGGAAAAACGCCTGACTGGTCGCGCCTGGAAGCTTATGCAGGCAGCATGAGCAAGGCCGAGTTCGAGCAGGCCTGGCAGCAGATTTACTCTGAAAAAAACGGCCTACCGCCGCCCTTTAAATTCACCGACACACATCTTGAAGTGCCCACTGGCCAGCTAGCAAAAACTACCTGCCGCATTCCATTCCGGGCTGACAAAGAAGCGTCAACCAGTGATCAAAAACCCAGCTGGCGTCGCGCTCGTGATCTGCCGCCACTCGAGGAGCGCCCGCCGCTGAGTGATCTGCACATCGCCCTCGATCCCGGCCACATCGGCGGTAGCTGGGCGATGATGGAGGAGCGGTTTCTAAGTTTCAAACCTGGCGAAGACATCCGCGAAGGCGATCTCTCCCTGCTCACCGCCAAAATCCTCAAGGAACGTCTCGTCAAAGAAGGTGCCATCGTCAGCCTCGTCAGGGAAAGCCTTGATCCCGTCACCACCAAACGGCCCGCGGACTTTGAAGCTGAGTCGCGCAAGGTGCTCACCGATGCTGGTTTCCCCACGCCAGCGGCAAGTTATCAGGGCCTAACCGGTGATGCCAAATTGCTCACCGTGCAGTGGCAGAGTGAAAAGCTTTTTTATCGTGTCAGTGAAATCCACGCCCGAGGCGAGCGTGTGAATCAGCAGATCAAACCCGACGTCGTCCTCTGTCTGCACTTCAATGCCGAATCCTGGGGTGACGCCACCTCGCCGCAGTTCTCGCCGAAGAACCATCTGCATGTGCTGGTGAATGGCTGCTACTCCCCAGGCGAGCTTCAGCAGCAAGACGTGCGTTTTGAGATGCTCCTGCGTTTGCTCAGCCGCGTGCATGAGGAAGAAATCCCCCTGGCCACCACCGTGGCTGAGAGCATGGCCCGCGTGACCAGACTGCCCGCGTATCTTTACAGCACGCCCAATGCCCGACAGGCGGGAAGCAATCCCTATGTCTATGCACGAAATCTGCTGGCCAACAGGCTCTATGAATGCCCAGTCGTGTATCTCGAACCCTTTGTCATGAACCATGAGGAAACCTACCACCGCCTGCGCGGCCAACATTTTCTCGGGCGCACCCTCATCGGCGGCAAGCTCGTCACCAGCGCTATCGAGGACTATGTGAACGGCATCGTTCGTGGTCTGCTGTCCTATTATCAAACCAACCGCCCTTCATGAAAATCCTCCTCATTGGTTGCGGCTTTGTCGGCGAGCGAGCGGCGGATCTTTTTCATGCCGCTGGGCATCAAGTCTTTGGCGTCACTCATTCTCCAAGCTCTGCGGAGCGCCTGGCAAGCCTGAAACCTTGGTCTGTTCTTGCCTGTGATGTCTCATCAGCCGCGTCCGTGCAGGCTTTGCGTGAGCAAACCGGTCCGGTGGATGCTTTCATTCACTGCGCCAGCTCCAGCAAAGGCGGAGCCGAGATGTACCAGGCCGTTTATGTCGATGGCATGACGCATCTGCTCGGAGCCTATCCTCAAGCCTGGCCGCTCTATACCAGCAGCACCAGCGTCTATCCACAGGTGGATGGCAGCACGGTGGATGAGACCAGCCCTGCCCAGCCGGACAAGGAAACCGGACGCCTGCTACGAGCCGCCGAAGAGCTGGCACTCACAAACGGTGGCGCTGTCGCCCGACTCGCCGGCATCTATGGCCCAGGGCGCTCCTTCCTGCTGAAAAACCTGCTCGAAGGCAACAGCGGCATCGAGACCAATGAAGGCGCGCCTGATGGCCGGCTGCTGAATCAGATCCATGCAGACGATGCCGCCTCTGCACTTCTACACCTCGTCACCAGCAAACTCAGCGGCATCTACAATGTCGTCGATGATGCCCGCATGACTCAGCGCGACTGCCTGGAAAAGCTGGCTCCACTGTTTAACCTGCCAGCTCCAGGCATCAAGCCACCAGACGCCAATAGAAAAAGGGGCTGGACGCATAAACACGTCAGTAACGCCAAGCTCCGCAGCACTGGCTGGACACCGAGCTTCCCAGATTACTTCACCACACTCGAAAAAGATCCGCTGCTCGCCTCCTCGATCCTACAGCTCGTCATCGATAATCCCGAAAGCGATTTACCGCGTGCTCAAAACATCGTCCTGATCGGCCTCATGGGCAGTGGCAAATCCACCGTGGGGCGCATTGTCGCTCAGATGCTGAACTTCCAGTTCGTCGATACCGACCACCGCATTGCGGATCAGGCAGGCTGCTCCATCCCGGAGATCTTTGCCCGTGAAGGCGAGTCAGGTTTTCGTGTGCGCGAATCCGCTGTGCTTCGTCAGTTGTTAGGCCTGAAGCATACTGTCATCGCCACGGGCGGCGGCATCATCACGAGGCCTGAAAATCATCCCTTACTGAAGCACCTAGGCTTTATCACCTGGCTGGAGGCAGACACATCTCTGCTGGCACGACGCACCGCCTCAAACAATGAGCGCCCGCTACTTCGCGGTGAAGAACCACCCCTGGAAAAGCTCAAGCGTCTCATCCAAGAGCGTGCCCCGCTGTACAAATCCCTGGCCGATCTGCGCATCCAAACCGACGAACTCAGCCAAGAAGAAAGCGCTTACGGAGTGACCGAAAGCGCCCGAATCTTTTTCGCCCGCCGTCAGCAGACGGCCAGTGAGTTTACAGCTCCTTGATGCGGATGTTTTTGAACCAGACCTTGTCGCCGTGATCCGTCAGCATGATGCGGCCTGCGCCTGGGGCAAAACCCACCTTGTTCTTAAACTTGCTGGCCGCGATCAATGTTGGCC
>CANHTV010000170.1 GCA_947463285.1 Verrucomicrobiaceae bacterium
AATCAGAGGCTTATGTCACGCTTGCGGTGACTCAGGACAATCTGGACGAACAGAATGAGTATCTCTATCTCAGATTGGCCGATGGAGCAGGTTACAATCTGAGCATTCGCCGCCTCCCGATCACCATCGTTGATGATGATGAATCCGTGGAAATCCAAGGCATCACGCCGCCGACGGTGATTATTACCGGCAACGGTGCCAGTCTTGCCGTGATAGCCACAGGCTCGGAGCCGCTCAGCTACCAGTGGCGTCTGAATGGAGTCGCCATTCCTGGCGCCCTGAGCGCTGAGTACTACATTTATCCTGGTTCTTTGAGTGATAGCGGACGCTATGATGTGGTGGTTTCCAACCGAGTGAATTCTCAGACTTCACCCGTAACCGACATCGCCATGCTGGACTCACGTGAATTCTTTTTCCCTGTGGCAGCTGGTTCCACGGCGAATCTGACGCTGAATATCACTGCCCCCACGGGTTCGGTGACCTATGAATGGTCACGCACACCCGGTGGTATTCCTCTGAGCGATGACACCCGCATCTCAGGAAGCAATTCCCGCACATTGACGTTGCGAAATGTGACCTCTGATGATGTGGGGGACTACTACTGCCGAGTCAGATCCGTGAATTCCACGGAGGAACTTCCCATCGAGTTGATCAGTCCGGTACAGCGTCTGGTCATCGCGACTGATGCACCTCTGCTGACGGATATCCCGGATCAAGTGGGCTCTGTCGCCCGTTACTTTGAGTATCAGGTGGAGTTTATGACGGACTCCTATCGCTATCCGGCCAGTTTTTCGGCCACAAATCTGCCTAGCGGTCTTTCCATCCATCCTGTCACAGGTCTCATTTCGGGAAGTCCTCGGGCGACGGCTTCCGAGGTGACTTTTACCGTGACTGCTACCAATGCCGCTGGCTCCTCCAGCATCACGGGGAAAATCACCGTCGATGGTCTTCCTGATGGCATTGTCGGGACTTTCCATGGTCTCGTGGGACGCAATATTGGTATGGAGGATCCCTCCATGCCAGGAGAATACACGCCTCCTTGGCCCGAAGCCGAACTGGGTGGGCTTTTCGAGCTGACCACGCTTTCTTCGGGTAGCTTCAGTGGCAAGCTGACTTATGCCGGCACGGCTCATAACTTCACCGGTTTCCTAGTCAATGATGCGGGTGGTCAGGTCACTGCGACGACGCTGATCCAGCGCACCGGTAAACCCGTTTTGTTTATTGATGTCACCCTTGATCCATTCGCTGATGCCGTGGTGGGTACGATCCGCAACATGGCACCGGGCTTAGGTGCAGAAGTCTCTGTCTCGGCCTGGCGCAAAGTTTGGTCCGTGGCCAATCCGGCGACCGCCTTTGCTGGAACCTACAATTTCTCAATCGCCTCCGTCGAAGGTGGCAATGAGCGTGCTCCTGGTGGTTATGGTTATGCCTCATGCACCGTGCCGAGTAATGGTGCCGCTTTTGACATCAAGGGGCGTCTCCCAGATGGCAAACCTTTCGTGTGCAGCAGTCTGCTGGGGCCGCGGGGGCAGTTCATTATTTATCAGGCGCTTTATGCACGTGCAGGTAGCGTTTTGTCCCAGCTCAGCCTGAATGCACCTCCTAATGCTGAATCCGATGGACCTTCCTTTGTCGAGGTCTCGGGCGAGTCTAGCTTATACAAGCCGCGTCAAACGGCCAGCTCCGAGACGATTTACACGGGAGGCATCGGGCCTATCGGCCTCAACTACGAGGGTGGGCGTTATCTGTCACCAGGGGCAGGAGAGGTCGTGATGGGGGTCGAAGATGTGATCGACAACGCCAGCATCTACTGCTTTGCAGCCGGCGCCGAATATTCGGAAACAACACCTACCACCGTTTTCCGTATTCGTGCAGCTGGAACCACGGTGATGAAAACAGGCGCGGACAATTTGGCCAAGATCAATGTCACCGAGATCAAGCCGGCCATCGGCGAGTTCAAAGGTAGCTTCACACTCTCAGACACAAATCCGAGCAGCCCAACGACGAAGATCAACCGCAGCAGCGACTTCTTTGGCCTGTTCGTTCAATTACCCTCAGGCGAAACGGTGGGGCGTGGTTACTTTACCTTGAAGCAGATGCCTGACTCAAGTGCCATTCCGCCGACGACTTCAGCCACAGCCCCTTCTTACACCGGCATGGTGGAAGTGACCCCTGGCCCAGGTCCAGGTCTCTGATCCCAGCTGTAGCAATGGCACACCCAGGAACCCTAGGAGGGAAGAAATCCGAAGCCCGAATGACGAAAGAATGATTCTAGGTCGAATCGGCCCGTTTCATACCGCCGGGAATGGACACAACCTCCTAGGGGTTGGGGCATGATCATGGCGGAGATGGCGCGCGGTTTCCCAGGGTTCTGAGAACCCTGGGATGAAAGCCACAACGCCTTTGGCGTTGTGACAAACCCAGTTGTCTGACGGCCCAGCACCATAAATCGGGTGATTCGTCTGCTACGGCCCGAGGCTTGATCATCGATAACTGGGTAATTCATTCACCTCCACCTGAGCAACGAGCACCGAGAGTTTCTTACGGCCTGTAAACAAGCGTCACATACTCGCTGGCACCGATGGAGAGGACCGTGAAGATGGCTCCCTCGTCATTGATCGCTGCGCCGAGACCGCCACCACCGCCACCTACTCCGGCACCGGTTTGATGAATGCCAAGGGTGAGGATGCTGCGGGTGGCTCCATTGTAGGTCAGAGTCGTGCCAGTCTGTAAGGCAGCGGTGGGTCCTGCGCCTAGCAGGGCACGCATGAGGGCGATCTTGCCATTTCCTAGGTTGCTCTGGAGCACCATGGCTCCGCCTGAACAGACGGAAAACGCCTGGAAGGCCAAGTAATGCGAGCCGGTGCCCGGTGCCGAGTCACCCTCCCGGGCGAGCACTTCGTTACTACCTGCTACCGTCCAGCGGTAGAGCACGGAGTCATTGGCCAAAGTCACGCCTGCGCCGGTGAGCCAAGCCTGATAGATAACCTTACCAGCATCGGTCATGTAAAAGCTGCCAAAACGCACGGTTTTCAGGCTGCCTACGAGGTCGGTGATATTCTATCGAGCCACAAGGTGCTTGATGCCGCCTATTTCTGCCATGATCACCTGATCATTCGCTGCGGCCAGCATGGGGGCGGCGGCACTGAAGCTGCCGAGCTTGCCCGCGGCGGGGATCAGGTCTCCCTTACGGACGACGAGTTCCAGGCTTTCAGGCGCTCCGCTGAAGATGGTGGATGAGTGTAGGTGGCCTCATGTACTTTCTTTATTCTCAGGGGGGCGGTGTGGGCGCTTGTCTCCGATTCCGAGTTATCCACTCTCGACAGCACTTTAGCCCTAGCGGCTCAGTGCTCGCCGGGCGCGTGCTTTTTTCTTTGCAAGGCAGGGTCCTCGCCCCTATAAACTCTGCCCCTGTGCTTGCGCTAGCTCTGGTACCTACTTTCCTCAACCTATTCACACTCCATCCTTATGGGCCGCATTTATAACAACATCGTCGAAACTATCGGTCGTACTCCCTTGGTGAAACTGAACAAGGTGACGGCTGGACTGAACGCCACCGTGGCATTGAAATGCGAGTTTTTTAACCCCCTGGGCAGTGTCAAGGACCGTATCGGCATGGCGATGATCGAGGACGCTGAGGCGCGTGGCATTTTGACCAAGGACACCATCATCGTGGAGCCCACCAGTGGCAACACAGGTATTGCGCTGGCCTTCGTGGCAGCGGCAAAGGGCTACAAGCTCATCCTCACCATGCCTGAAACGATGAGCACGGAGCGCCGCACTTTGCTGGCGCTGCTGGGAGCTGATCTCGTCCTCACTCCTGGCACCCAGGGCATGAAGGGCGCTATTGCCAAGGCTGAAGAGATCGTCAAATCCACGCCGAACGCTTGGATGCCGCAGCAGTTCGAAAATCCGGCTAACCCAGCCATCCACATGAAGACCACCGCCGAGGAAATCTGGGCGGATACGGACGGACAAGTGGACATCCTCGTCGCCGCCGTCGGCACGGGTGGCACCATCACGGGCTGCACCGAAGTTATCAAAGCGCGCAAGCCAAGCTTCCAAGCCATCGCGGTTGAGCCTGAGGCCTCCCCGGTTATCAATCAGACTCTCTCGGGAGAGCCGATCCAGCCAGGGCCGCATAAGATCCAGGGGACAGGCGCGGGCTTTGTGCCAAAGAATCTGCACCTGAAGGATGCCGCCGGAAATGCCCAGATCGTGGAGTGTGTGAAGGTTAGCAATGATGAAGCCTTTGCTATGGCGCGCCGTCTGGCCGCTGAGGAAGGCCTGCTCGTCGGCATCAGCACGGGTGCCAACGTCGTCGCCGCCCTGCGGATCGCCCAGCGTCCTGAAAATACAGGCAAGCTTATCGTTACCATCGGCTGCTCCACCGGTGAGCGCTACCTTTCCACAGCTCTGGCCGACGAAGCTCGCGCCAAGGTTGGTGCCTGATTTATCCAGCTCCTATTTTTCCCACCCAGCTCATGTCACAGACCTCCGCTTCAGCCGCCGTCGATCCCACTCCCGCTTGGGAGAAGTTCATGGAATCGAACTTCAAAACCATGCTCAAGGCCTTTGGACTCATCGTCATCGGCGTCTGTGTGTATGGCTATGTGAACTACAGCAACAAAATGAAGGCTCTCCAGGCCGGGGAGGCCTTTAGCGCTGCCAGCACGGTGGAAGATCTGGATCGCGTCATCCAGGAGCACTCAGGTAGCGTCGCCGCAGGCAGTGCTCTGCTGAAAAAGGCGGACCTGCTCTGGGGGCAAAACAAAAAGACCAGCTCGGTAGATGCCCTGAAGGAATTCGTGGCGAAGCATAGCGCCCATCCCTTCTACGCCCAAACCCTGCTGGCCCTGGGCGCGAAGCAAGAGTCCCTCGGCAATCGTTCTGAGGCCAAGCCGCTGTTCGAGCGTCTGGTGAGTGAATTCCCAAAGAGTGACGTGGCTGCGCTGGCTGAGCTCCGCCTCGGTGACTTGCTCTGGGCTGAGGGTAAGGAAGCAGATGCCAAGAAGATCTACGAAGGCGTGGCGGTGAAATTTCCCGGTACGGACAATGAGATACTCAATCAAGGTGAAGTCCGCACGAAGTGGATCGCCGCCAAGCTGCCAACGAAGGAAGTGGACGGTCCACCGAAGCCAAAAGAGCCTGCTGCTCCAGCCCCGACTCCCGGTATGCCCCAGTTTAAGCTGAATGCGACTAACGCCACGGGTGGAATTTCTCCCACCATCGCCCCCAGTCCTCCAGGTGCCAGCGCTTCCCCAGTCATCAACCTGACTCCTGGTGGTGCCACCTCGGCCCCGATCACCGTCACGCCAGGCGCTAACATGCCAGCGCCACCCGCCGTGAAGGTGCCTGTGCCAGCCGTCTCCGCCCCTGTGGCACCGAAGCCTGCACCAGCGCCTGCTGCGACAACTGCTCCAGCTCCTGTGAAGCCCGCTGCCACGCCGGCACCCTCAGCGGCTCCTGCTCCAGCGATGAAGGCTCCTTAAGCAAAACCGGAGATCACGAGTCTCTGAGCTCACCTAGAAAGCACCCGGACGACGGGTGCTTTTTTGTGGAGTGTTGTCGCGGCTGGAATGTCAGTGCTGAGGACTGATAGCTCAGTTTTCGTGCGAACTGTCGCTGAATGACGAATGAGTAAATCCGAATGACGAAGGAGTGCCTAAATCCCAATGTCTAAGTCCGAACAGGGGGGCGCAGTTTGAGGTGCGCGGCTTTGTTCGTCATTCGGCCTTCGTCATTTTTTAGTCATTGGGTGTTTCGTCATTAGTTATTTCCCAAGCGGTCCAAAACAGAGTCCGCCCCATCTGAGCACTTCAATAACTAGATGCCCTCTAGCCTCCCAACCGGAAGCCTTTGCCGAACTTGCTGGACTTTGGCATCTTGCCCATGAGGCCTTTGGGGAGCTGGGGCATACCACCCATTCCTCCCATACCACCGCCAGGACCGCCACCTCCAAAGAGGCCGCCTGCCATCTGGGCCATGGCACCTTTGTTGGACATGAGCTTTTTCATCATCTCAAACTGCTTCAGCAGCTGATTGATCTCCATGACGGGGCGTCCGCAGCCTGTGGCGATGCGCTTGCGGCGGCTGCCGTTGAGGATTTCCGGCTTGGCGCGCTCCTTCGGGGTCATGGAGAGGATGATGGCCTCGACGTGCTTCATGCGCTTGTCATCCACACCGGGCATGTTCTTGAGTTTGTTCATGCCGGGGATCATTCCCAGCAGGCCTTCCAGAGGCCCGAGCTTCTTCATGAAGCGCAGCTGGTTCAGCATGTCGGTGAGGTCAAACTTGTTTTGCTCCAGGCGGCGCATCATGCCGATGGCCTGTTTTTCATCCATCTCCTGCGCGGCTTTTTCCACGAGGCTGACGACATCACCCATGCCGAGGATGCGCTGAGCCATGCGGTCTGGGTGGAAGATCTCCAGCTGGTCGATCTTTTCACCGACGCCGAGGAATTTCACCGGGCAGCCCGTGACCTGACGCATGGAGAGCAGGGCACCGCCACGGGCGTCACCGTCGAGCTTGGTCATGACGAGGCCTGTGATGGTCACGGTCTCATGGAACTTCGTGGCGACGCTGACGGCCTGCTGGCCCGTGGCCGCATCTGCCACGAGCAGTGTCTCACGCGGCTGCACGAGATCACGCACCTGTTTCAGCTCGCAGAGCAGGGCCTCGTCCACTTCTTGGCGTCCGGCTGTGTCAAAGATGGCGACTCCGCCACCTTGAGCCTCCAACCAGACGAGGGCGGCCTTGGTGGCCTTCACGGGGTCAGTCTCGCCTATTGGCGGCACGCAAACGGGCACGCCGAGCTGCTGGCCCAGGACCTGGAGCTGTGTGACGGCGGCGGGGCGATACAAATCCAACGCAATGAGCAGTGGGCGCTTGCCCTGCTTCTTCAGCCAGGCGGCGAGCTTGGCGGACGTGGTGGTTTTCCCCGCACCATTCAGACCCACCATGAGGATGCGCTGCGGCGGGCTGAGGTCCAGCTCACTGGCGCCGCCGCCGAGGATCTTGGCCAGCTCGTCGTGGAAAATTTTGACGATCTGCTGGCCGGGACTGACGTTTTTGACGACTTCCTCGCCCATGGCCCGGACCTTGACGGCCTCGATGAGGTCCTTGGCGACCTTAAAATCGACATCGGCCTCCAGCAAAGCCAGCCGGATCTCGCGGAGCGCGTCGGCGATGTTGGATTCGCTGATTTTGCCAAGGCCGCGCAGCTTGCGGAAGGTATCTTCGAGTTTGTCAGTGAGCAGGGAGAACATGAGAAAAATGGGGCTCAGTAGTCAGTGCATGGAGGGCACTCTGCAAGGGGATGATTGCACGGTGTGTCACGGAGGCTCGGGAAGGGCTTTCTTTAGGTCTGTGTGCCTAGCTGGATGTTCCGCTTGATCAGGACATGAATCGTCGCCTATAGCGTGTTTCCTTTTACTCTTTCATGCATTTTGCCATCTCTGCTTCTCACCGTGCTTTTTTGGGCGTTTCTCTGCCGCTCATCGTGGTGCTGTCACTGGGCTTGGCCATCGGGTGGCGCTGGCATTTTAAGCAG
>CANHTV010000171.1 GCA_947463285.1 Verrucomicrobiaceae bacterium
GCTCCGGTGCTGGCGAGCACTTTTTTCGCACGGGCGGTGGCGTCAAACTCGACCGGCAGGGTGACAAGCTGGAAAAGCATCACGATGCCAAAGGCAAGAGCCATGATGGGCAACGCGATCTTTGGCGCAGCATAGAAACCGATCATGCCGACGATGGGAATGATCTGACCAGCGATGGTGGTGATGCCGACTGCCGCCATGCGCCACTGAAGAGGAGCGTAAAGCTGCTGATGCTGGATGGCGTGACCGCACTCATGCGCGGCGACTCCCAAAGCAGCGACGGAAGTGCCATGATAATTTTCCTCCGAGAGAACGAGGCGACGGTTTGAGGGATCGTAATGATCCGTGAGATGTCCCTGTATGGCATGAATGCTGACATCACGGATGCCGTTGAGATCCAGGATGCGCTGGGCCACCTCGGCACCAGTCATGCCTGAGGAGGCGGGCACCTGGGAGTATTTGCGGTAGTTGCTGCTGACCTTCCATGAGGCATACATGGAAAGCAGCATGGTGAGTCCGATCAGGAAGAGGTAGGTCATGGCGATACCATTAGATGGTGCAGTGAGTTACGAGTTCAAAGAAAAATCCGACGACAAAACTCATCATATCACTCCATCACATCGCTCAAATCTGCCTTAGCTCCGATGACCCAGCAAATCAGCGAACCCTAGACTGAAGGGCTGCAAAAATGATGACGCAAAAATTCCCTAATTTGACATCAGTGCGCTCCCACACGGTCTCCATTTGCCAACCGCTTTAGCAAAACTCATAAATTGTTCATCCATTATGTTTTTTCAATCTGCGCAACCTTTGCATCAGCGATGAGTTTAAGGGCTGGCAGTTAAAAAACTCGATTCCTCATTTATGAAACCAACCCTGAATATCCTCACCGCTCTCAGTTTTCTGACGCTGGGTGCCACCATGGCCGTCGCTCAGGACGGTGCTCCTAAAGGCGAAGGCGGAAACCGTTTGGCTGAATTTCTCAAGCGCGCTGACAAAGACAGCGACGGTAAAATCAGCAAAGCTGAATTCGATGAATTTTCCCGCAAGGATAACGGTGATCGTTTCGCCAAGATGGATGCAAACACGGATGGTTTTGTCGATCAGACGGAAATGAGCCAGGTGGCAGAAAAGCTGCGTGACGCCATGAAAGGCCGCTCAGGCAATCCAGAGGGCGGATTCCGCCGTCCTGGCGGCGAAGGTGGTGAGAACGGCTTTCGCCGGCCACCGGGTCAGAGCCCTCAAGGTGACAAACCCATGCCACGGTCAGAAGGCGACCGCCCCAGACCCGAAGGAGATCGCCCTGAAGGCGGACGTCCACCCGGTGGACCAGGAGGCCCGCCAGGAAGCTTTGATCTCGATGAAATCTATGGGCGTATGGACAAGAATGCCGACGGTGCAGTGGACAAAGCTGAATACACCGAGTTTTCCAAACAGGAGATCGAATCACGCTTTGGCCGCATGGACGAAAACCAAGACGGCAAAGTCAGCAAAGAAGAGATGAAGACCAGCATGGAACGGATGCGCAACATGATGCGTGGCCCTGGTGGTCCTGGCGGCCCTCCTGGAGGCATGCGCCGCCCCGGTGGTGAAGGCGGCGAAGGTGGGTTCCGTCGCCCAGGCGGTGAAGGAGAAGGCGGCTTCCGTCGTCCACCGAGCCAAGAAGGTGGCGCTGGCCGTCCACGTCCAGAATTGGAAAGCCAAACCCCCAAGAAAGACCCAGCTTAATTTATAAAGATCAGCATTTGAGGCCTTCAGGCGGGATTCTGCGAAGAATCCCGCCTGATTACTTTAGGGCAGTTGAGAGGAGAGGCCAAAGCATGCATGGTGGAGCATGATTTCTGACACGATACGCAGTGCGACCATGGCTCCCGTAAAACCAGGGCAACCGGTTGTCCGCAATTCACCGCCTTTGTTGAAGCCGGAGATCGAGCCACCCTATCATGTGATCCTGCATGACGATGACACGCACAGTTATGAATACGTGATCCTGATGTTGAATGAAATCTTCGGCTATGAGTTTGAAAAAGGCTATCAGATGGCCTGCGAGGTGGATGAAAGCGGGCGTGTGATCGTCGCCACCTGCCACAAAGAACTGGCGGAACTGCGGGTGGAGCAGATTCACGAGCATGGGGCCGACCCAACCATGAAGGAAAGCACAGGCTCCATGAAGGCCACGATGGAGCCTGCTGAATAAACAAAAAACCGACAGCCCCACGATGAGAGCTGTCGGTCGAAAGGATCAAAGGGCTGACTTACTGCGGCTTTGCAGGGTTAGCGTCTGCAGCAGGAGCAGGCTTCACTTCAGTCTTTGGCAGCTGTGGCACAGAAACAGGTGGGGTAGTCACGCTGATCGGTGCGGAGGTTTTGATCTCAGGCTTCACTGGGGCTGCAGCAGGCGCTGGAGCAGAAGGTGCGGCTGGGGCTGGCGTCGCAGCTGGCACGTCCAGTTTCACGATCTCGCTGCGCTTCTTGAGCAGGTTGTTGACGGTGTATTCAGACACCTCGTAAACCCAGCCAGCGAACTTCTGTTCCTTGGCGAGCTTCTCTTCCTTGCTCTTCTTAGCAGCGGCGAATTCCTCGTCCTTCTTCTTTTTATCCTCTGGCTTCTCGTCCTTCACTGGAGCACGCTCTTTGGCGATCTCTGCGGCGACGGTTACAGATAGGTAGTATTTATCGCTGCCGTCCTTGGACTGCTTGGCGACCTGAGCATCATAAGTGAAGCCGTCGAAGGTCGTGATCTTGACCTTGCTGGCATCCTTCAGAAGCTCTGCGGCTTTGTCCTTGGCGTTGACATCGTTGAAGGTCGGAGCCGAAAGAACACTGCTGGCTGGAAGCTTGGTAGCATCCAGAGACTCACCGGTTTTGGCGTCAGCGAGGACGAAATCGGGCGCGTTTTCATCTGGGCGATTCACCTTCCAGGAATCATCAGCTTTGGGAGCTGTGACCGTGATTTCTTTGATCTTCTGGACGTCGATGAATGCTTTATCTAACCAGTTTTCAGGCTTCGCTTCGAGATCGAAGTAGGTGTTGTTCACGACCCAGATGGTCTCGCCGTCTTCAGGGATACGAACGAAGCGTTGGTTGGAGCCACCCGTCATGGGGTTGCTGTTGCCGCCTGTAGTTTCGATATTGCCACCAAGGATAAGTGTCGCCAGAGGCTTGTCAGCAGAACCGAGCATTTCCAGCTGAGTGCCGATGCCTTCGGTGCCGTCACCTGGAGCTTTGAGCTTATTTTTAGCCCACGCGCCTTTTCCCACCACTTGTTTGCTAGAGATCTTCTGTTCACGAAGATCAGCCAGCACGGTGCTGAGTTTGTCGATGGAAGCTGGATAACCAGAACGCTCAGCGAGTGTGGCCGTCTTCAGGTCATCACCAATGGTGATGCTGACGGAAGCCTTGTCGTCCTTGAGGTTAAACTTGCGCAGAGCCGTGGGCTCCAGAGTAGGCAGCAGGCGTTCACGAATTCGGATGCCGCGAGTGGCGGCGGTGTTCAGCGAGGCATTTTGCTGTTCTTGATAAACGACGGCGGCACCAATGAGGGCTCCGAGGATGATCAGAAGGATAATGATTTTCTTCATGGAAGTGATGGAGAAAGAATTTCAGTTTAAAGAGTCAGATCAGACCGCTGCGGTGGAAACACGACGGCGAATGGCCAGCATGACACCGACGGCAATGACAAGCAGCGGCACGCCAAAGACATTCAGCAAGGTAATGATGGACTGGGTGTAGTTGATGTCCTTGTTCTGTTCCTTTTTGATCTCGCGAATTTCACGATTGATGTTGGCCTGCTTTTTCATCAGTTCTTCGAGCTTCTTGATCTGAGCAGGATCAGCGAGCTGACCATTCTTCACGCGAAGCGGGCCCATCTCCTGAGCAATCTTATCCATCTCAGCCTGGCGCTCGACAAGACGTGGGCGGAACTCTTTCTCCACGTTTTCACGAAGCTCGTCCATCTTGACGAAAGGACGCTGGGTGGATGCGCGGCTGCGGACTTGGAGAAGATCACCACCGCCTGCAAGCACTTCGACCGTGTTCAGGAAAAGTGGCAGGTTGGAGTTGGTGGCGACGAGACCACCGGTCATGGGGTCTTGCTGCACACAGAAGGCATCATACATCATGTCAGCATCCGCGAAGATGGTGACAGAACCTTCTGCATTGAGAGATTCGACCACGGTGCCATCAGAGGGCTTTGCTGGCGCATCTTTTTTAGCTTCGGTAGCCGGGGCTGCTGGAGTTGCTGCAACGGGTGCAGGAGCTGCTGGTGCGGCAGGAGCAGGATCTGCGGCGGCTGGAGTAGCTGCAACAGGAGCAGGAGCGGCGGGTGCTTTAGGAGCATTGGCGTCCTCTTGGGCTCCGCCGCCTTCTGGTGCTTTGACCTCACCTGCTTTTGGCTTGCCATTCGGAAAGGCTGTTTTGAATTTGCCACTCAGGCGAACCACGAGAGTTTGTTTCTTACCACTTGGGGTGAAGCTGTTGAGATTTTCACGACGAAGACGCTCAGCCTCAGTGTTGTCGATCATTTCGCTCGCTTCCGAAGAAGTGGCGAGAATCACGGACTCGATGCCATCTTTCTTCTCGATGTCGAAGGAACCTGCTGACATCAGCATCAGTGTCTGAAGGTTAGCAGAGACAGGATCGACCTGATTGATGGCTTCTTTTGGCAGGCGCAGCGCTGTCGGGTTTTGGCGTCCCTGCATCATGGTGCGGTAGTTCACATCGGCCACGACGCTGGTTTTGTTGTAAGCCACGCCCCAGGACTTGAAGAGGTTTGGCAGGTCAGAGGCTGGGTTAATTTGGCCACCAGGCTGACCAGTCATCGGATTTGGCTGGCCACTGAAAGCCTGAGCGATCCAGCTCTGTGGATCAACGAGGGCGAGGACCTTGCCACCTTTGAGCAGATATTGGTCGATGGCGTACTCAGCGCTTTCGGTGATGTCGGCGGGATGTAGGACGACGAGAGTGTTAATGTCCGCATCAATTTCCGAAGAAGTCATCGGTATGTCGCGCACTTCATAGTCCATGCGCAGACGCTGCACCAAGATCCAGGGAGCCTGGCCTTGCTGACGCTGGAAGGGATACATTGGCGAGCCCATCACGGGGATCGAACTCATGACACCAACGATGGTCTTTTTGGTCGCTGAGACCTTCTGGATAGCACGAGCGATGTTATATTCGAGCGCGGTTTCCTCATTGGGATTCAAGAAAGGCAGCACTTCCTTTTGGCTAGCGGCCTGCACGGCCATGCCAAGGTAAATGTTGTCACCTTCTTGATTGACCTGCATTCCTTGGATCTCATCTTCGCGAGCCTTGTCTTCGTCTTCCGTGTTCGGATTCGGAGCCAGCTTTTCGAGGATGATTTTACCTTTGGCAGCCTTTTGGAATTCCAGCAGGAGATCCTGCACCGTGCGGGAATGGGATTTTAGGATCGGCGGCATCACACGATCTTCCGTGGACACATAATAACGCACCGTCACTGGCTCGTCCGCATTGAGGCGATCCAGGATGTTGCGAGTGCCATTCGACAGCGTGTAGAGGTGATCCTCAGTGAGGTCGATTCTAGAATTCAGGAAGCCGAGGCCGCCTACCAGGAAATTCACGGCGATGACGATGGCGATGACGAGCAGGGCCGTGATTCCTGCGGTGCCTTCTTTGCTGTTCAGATTCATAAGTGGATGCTGGGGAGTTTGAGGTTCCAGTTTTGAGTTCCAGATTCCAGAATTAGGCGCGCTTGGAGCGCAGTCCCATGTGGGTGATCACCAGGCCGACAATGATGACGGAGACGAAGTAGAGCACGTCGCGAATGACGAGGATGCCTTTGGACATTTCATAGAAGTGATCCATGAAGCTCAGGTAGCTAATAAAACGCACCACCGACTCCAAAGAGCTAGGAACCGTGCGGACGACGGTATCAACAATGCCTGGATAGCCGATCAGCGTGAGCAGGATGCAAAGCGCCACGGAGACGATGAAGCATACCACCTGACTGCGGGTGTAGGCACTAGCAGCGCTGGTCACCGCAAGGCAACCGAGGGCGTAAAGATAGCTGGCGATGTAGCCCGTGACCATTGGACCTGGATCAGGATCACCCAGCCAGTTGACGGTGATAACGATGGAGAAGGTCAGTGCGAGACCGATGGCCCAGACCAAGGCTGCTGCAACAAACTTACCAATGATCGCCTGCCAGGGGGAAAGCGGCATGGTCATCAGCAGTTCGATGGTTCCAAGACGATGCTCCTCAGACCAGAGGCGCATGCCCACGGCTGGAGCCAGCACGATGTAGATCCAGGGATGCCAGAAGAAAAAGCTCTGCGTGAGCGAGGCATTGTCTGAATCCAGGAAGCGTCCAAAGAAGAACGCGAAGCCCATGGCCGCCAAGAGGTAGATGACGACGATGACGTAAAGAACAGGCGAGTTAAAGTAGGAGAGGAACTCCCGCTTAAAGATCGCCAAAGTGTTAGCCAGATCTCTGCTTTTCATGATGGAGTTGGTAGGTTTTGAGAGGGGTTTGGAAAGAGTGCCCGAAGATTATTTCTCCAAGTCGGAGCGGGTGATGCTGCGGAAGGTTTCATCCAGCGTGTTGCAGCCAGGAACGAGCTTTTTCAGCTGATCTGGTGTGCCGTCAGCCACGACCTTACCGCGATCGATGATGATGGCGCGAGTGCAGGCCGCTTCGACTTCCTCAAGGATGTGGGTGGAGAAAATGATCGCCTTGGTTTCACCCATGCGCTTGATCAAACCACGAACTTCGTGCTTTTGGTTGGGGTCGAGACCGTCCGTTGGCTCGTCCAGAATCAAGACATCAGGGTCGTGAATGATACTCTGAGCGAAGCAGGTGCGGTGACGGTAGCCCTTGGAAAGTGTGTCCACGCTCTGGTTGCGCACTTTGTGCAGGAAGCAGAGATCCAAAACACGGTCGATGGCTTTGGATTTGGCGGCACCATTGAGTCCGCGCATTTCAGCACAGAAACCGAGGAAGCTGGCCACGGTCATGTCAGAATAGAGCGGAGCGTTTTCGGGGAGATAACCGATGCTGCGTTTAGCCAATTCAGGCTCTTCGAGCATGTTGATGCCGCCAACACTGATGCTGCCAGATGTCGGGCGGAAATAGCCCGTGACCATACGCATCGAGGTTGATTTGCCGGCACCGTTGGGACCAAGGAAGCCGAGGACCTGGCCTTTTTCGACGGTGAAGGAGACGTCATCCACCGCCACCTTGCTGCCGAACACTTTTCGGAGGTTTTGCACTTGGATCATAATGTCACTGTCATGGTTAGTTGGGTTTATCTGAGAAGGGCGGCAGTGGGACACACTGGCGCACTACGTCGTTCAAAAAAAACGCGGGCCGTCTATTGGTTGCTACTCATTGTTTTGCAACTGGATTTTCCAGACTTAAAAGCCAACTGCGGCTCCTCTAAGGAAGAATTCCACCCTTGCCCCACAGGTGGACGCGGCCTACTTGCCGGATGCACGCCATTCATGCCATCGCCACGCTACGCACTTGTTACACGGACAAGTTTGGCGTGCC
>CANHTV010000172.1 GCA_947463285.1 Verrucomicrobiaceae bacterium
GTCCCGCCTCCGACAACGAACACCCGGGACACCACTTTGAGGGCGCCGGCTTCGTCGAGCCCAGCAATCCGATCGTGATGCGAAATCAGGATCGATGCGCCGCTGTGGCCGAGCGCGTAGCCAATCTGGAATGGGTGGTATTGGTAATCCAGCGGCACTGCAACCAGTCGCATCCGGAAGCAGGCGAGGTAGCAGACGACCGACTCGAGGCTGTTCGGTAGCAACAGGGCGACGCGATCGCCTTCTTCGAGGCCCATTGCCGCCAGACCCGAGGAGAGCCGCGATGTCAATCGTTCAAGTTCAGCGGCTGTGGTCCACGCTTCGCCAGATTCGAGGATCCGGCGCGCGGGGTCGGTCTCGAGGGAGCGTCGCAATAGGTCGTGAAGCATGTGGAAAAGGTCGTTGGAAGTGCTGCGGATTTGCTGATCCACCGATAAAAGGCGGTTGCATTCATTCCGTCCACGAGTTGCTGTCCTGAGTACACGGCAGACGACAGATGGAGGGTAAGCGGAATGCACCCATCATTAAAGCGCAGCTTCTACTGTTGTTGGAGGGGCGGTCAATGCATTTGAGTTTCTGGGGACCGATTCGGGCTCGTTTGACGGTTTTTGGCCCCGACCGAGAGGGGGAGCCGTGGGTCGGATACGAGCGGCGAGCCAGAGGCTGGAGATGGTCGCTCCTGCAGCCACGATGCCCACCGTCCCGAAGTGACGCAGTGGCTCGCCCGCGCCGCCGGATGAAAACCCAGAGGCTTCTGGCTGTAAGGCCTGGCTGACTAGCCTTCTACCGAACTGGGAGGGGTGGTTTCGAATATCATTGGATCGATTCGGATCATTTCGCGATTTATCTGCTCGGTGTTTGCGGCCACGGCGTGGGGGCTTCGCTGCTTTCCGTCGCGGCCATTTATGTCATTCGCAGCGGCGCACTGCCAGGAACCGACTTCCGAGATTCGAGTGCGGTGCTTTCTGGACTGAACAACGCGTGCCTGATGGAGAAGCAAAATAACATGTAATTCACCATCTGGCATAGGGGCTCTTATGTCCTGAGACGAACGCTGAAGCAAGCCAGCGACGGCCACCCGGTCTCATCATCGGCGCGATGGAAGACAAGGTGTATGAGGCGTTCTACTGTTCTCTTGCCCTGGGTGAGACTCTGCTGGTGCTGTGCGATGGGTCTTGCGAGATCAAGGATGCGCAGGGGAACTTCATGGAATTCGAGACCTTCGAGCAGTTCATGCGCCAGCATGTCGCCGATGGGCTGCGTAGAAATACTCCCAGTCGGTTATTCGCTCCAATCAGGAGGCTTTTTTAATTGATGGGAATCGTTGAACCCGAAACCTGCATGCTTCGCTTCTTGGGGGTTGTTTCAACCCCTGACATTGGTCCCCGATTCGCCCTTAAAAATCCTGTTGCCGACACGGTTTATTCTGCGACTTCTGGATAGCCATGACTGGCTAAACCCCACGTTGCCATAAGTGCAAAATACCAACTCGAGGTCGTCGCCAACTTTGACGCGCTAACGGCGGCAATGGACCAATTGTCATGCTGGCTGGAGGAACGGCAGGCGGCTCCTTCAGCGGCTTACCTGTCCACGTTGGCACTTGAGGAGCTCGTCACCAATTGCATTAAATATGGTTACGACGACCAGTCCGAACATGTCATCCAGGTCCAAGTCGAGCTTTTGCCGGATGGCATGACCATAGTGGTGGAGGACGATGGTCATCCTTTCAACCCTCTGGAGCAGGTGGAGCCGGACATGAATCTTCCGATCGAAGAGCGACCGATCGGTTGCCTCGGCCTTCACCTGCTACGGAAACTCTCGGACCAAATGGACTATGCTTGGAAAAATGGCCGAAACCGGGTGACTCTGCACAAGAAGACCACTGCCTAGCCTCTGATTTTCATCATATAATTGTCCTTTGTTGAATTGAGTGGAGATGTCTGGCTGCTTGAACTGGAAAGAAACCTCGGTCTCACCTGAACCCAAACAATCGAGGTCCAAGCTCTGTCTCATTGTGTGTGGGGGCCGGCTACTCGTCTTTATTAGCCTGTCTGGGACCCGCTTAATCTCCTTGCTCAGTTCTACTGCTCATGAAAGATCTTAAGTCGTATTGCAGCAAAATGACTATTTCCTCTCTCTACCATTCTGCTCCGGTAGCCAGAGTGCTTTAAATCTCCGGTCTCTCCTCCCATGGCTACAGCGGTTCCGAACCCGATGCCGTAGACACTCTTCGAAAATGGGTTCAGGAGAATTGCTCTTCAGAAGAGATCGGTTGCCCACCTTGAAAAACTCCTACCCATTGCTGCATAATCGAATAAGGTCTGTGGCCTTCGCTGAGCATTCGAGTCTTGGGTTCACTGAATTCTTAGGGAAACTCTGGTGCTCTCGCTGGGAAAGCCAATCCGAAACTCACACGCTCATGTTTGAAATCCTGAAGAAACTCTCGCTGGGAACCTGCCTGCTGGCAATGGCCGCGGGCGTGTTGCTTTATAGCGACAAAGGATCACGCCTCTCTGCAAAAAAAGAGGGTGCCGCCAAGTCGCAGCTCAGTATCGCGATCGTGCAGCACGCTTCGCTGGTTGTCCTTGATCAGGGCGTTGACGGTATGCTCACGGCGTTGGCGGCCCGCGGATATGAAGAGGGTAAAAACATTAAAATCCGGCGCTACAACTCCGAGGGCGATATCGGAACAGCAAATACCATAGCACGCGAGGTGACTGCGGGTGATTTTGACCTGATTCTGACCGCCAGTACCGTTTCCCTGCAAACGGTCGCGAATGCCAACCGCAATGGCGCACGCACCCGTCACGTCTTTGGCATCATCACGGACCCCTACGCGGCTGGCGTGGGCATTGATCCTGCAAACCACTTGAATCATCCGCCCTACATGACGGGCGCAGGCTCGATGCAACCGGTGGAGCAGTCGTTCCGGACCGCAAAGCGCATGCATCCCGGGCTGAAGTCGGTCGGCCTCGTCTGGAACGCGGCCGAGGTTAATTCGATGGTTCAAACCAAGTTGGCCCGCGAAATCTGTGCCGAACTGGGCATCCAGTTGATCGAGGGCAACGCCGAGAACAGCACTGCTGTCGTCGAATCAGTGAACTCGGTCATCGCCCGGGGGGCCGAGTGCCTGTGGATCAGCGGTGATGTGGCGGTCTCCACGGCTACCGACCAGGTCATCAATGCTTGTCGGCGGGCCCGTATTCCGGTCTTCACGGTGATGCCGCCTGCGGTCAAGAGCGGCGCGCTGTTCGACATGGGTGCCAATTACTTCGATATCGGTAAGCACACCGGGGAAATTGCTGCCGATGTGCTGGATGGCAAAAATCCCGCCGAGATCCCCGTCGATAACTACGTTCCGGTGGTTTTCCTCTACAACGAAACAGCTCTGACCGGTCTCAAGGATCGCTGGACAATCCCCCCCGATCTCAAGGAAAAAGCGGATGGTTTCATCACCGCCACCGAGACCAAACTGCCGATGCTGGAGAAAAAGGCGGTCGCCCTCCCGCTTAGTCCGCAGCCTGGTCGTGTTTACAAGATCGGTCTGGCCTATTTTGCGCCGGAATCCGCCGGCGATCAGTGCCGTCAGGGAATTGTCGATGGCCTCAAGGAGCTTGGTTTCGTGGAAGGCAAGAACCTGGAGATCCGCATGGCGCATGCGCAGGCGGAGATCGCCAACATTCCGGGAATGCTCCAGAACTTCGATTCCTCCGACGTGGACCTGGTGCTGCCCATGAGCACGCCGGTGATCAGTGCGGCGGTCGGTTTCGTGAAACACAAGCCGATTGTGTTCACGTATTGCAGCGACCCCATCGCCGCTGGTGCGGGGGTGTCGTTCACCGATCATTTGCCCAACGTGACCGGCATCGGTTCGTTCCCGCCGGTGCAGGCAATCCTGGATGCCATCCAGCAGACCATGCCCGGGATCAAATCCGTCGGCACTATCTACAACAATTCTGAGGCCAACTCGGTGAAGGTGGTGAGCGTGGAGCGGGAACTGTTCGCGAAAGCCGGGATTACGCTGGAGGAGGTCACTGTATCCTCCCCCGCTGATGTCCTGCCGGCAGCCCAGGCCCTTTCGGCGCGCGGGATCGAGGCCATGTGCATCCTTGATGACAACACCGTAGCGCAGGCCATGGACGCGGTGATCCGCGTGGCGCGCGACAGTAAGCTGCCGCTGTTCGCGGGCGATGGCACGACGGCCGGGCGCGGCCCGATTGCCTGCGTGGGCTTGGGGTATTACCAGCCCGGTTACGCCGTCGCCAAGCCCGTCGCCCGGGTCTTGTTAGGCGAAAGCCCGGCCACAATCCCGATCGAGAACGTCATCGAAAAGCAGGTTTTTCTAGACGAAGCTCTGGCACGGCAGTTCGGTCTGACCTTCCCGCCGGAACTCAAAGCTGAAGCCGCCCGCCAGTCGGCCGCTCGCGAGACCGATACGTCGGCTGCCCCTGCCAACGCTGCCGCGTCCGCGCCGCTGGGGCGCCGCGCAAAGCTCAACCTGATCGAGTATCTCGAGACCCCCAACGTGGAGATCAATCGCAAAGGCATCCAGGATGGACTGGCCAAAGCTGGGTTGGTGGAGGGGCGCGACTACGAATTGATTCTCCGCAATGCTCAGGGTGACATGGCGGTTCTCAACACCATCATGGACGCGGCCGCCTCCGATGGGTCCGAATTGCTCATCACCGCCACAACGCCCGCCTTGCAAGTCGCCCTGCAACGTGCCGCGAAACGACCTGTGGTCTTCTCGCTCGTCGGCAACCCGATGGAGGCTGGGGCAGGGCGCACCGATGAGGAGCACCTGCCCAATGTCACGGGAGCTTATGTGAATTCGCCGCATGCTGAGGGGCTGGCGGCGTTGCAGCGCTGCCTGCCCAACCTCAAGCGAGTGGGAACACTCTTCGTGCCGTCCGAGGTGAATTCGGTTTACTACAAGGACGAGTTGCTGAAGGCCGCTAGTGCTTTAGGCATCGAGGTGGAATTGGTGGGGGTGAGCACCAGTGGCGAAATCGCCGATGCTGCCCTGGCGCTTTGCAGCCGCAACATCGATGCGGTCTGCCAAATTTCTGACAACCTCACTGGGGCCAGCTTCGCGAGCATCGTCCAGGCGGCAAACCGCGCCCGGCTGCCCCTGATGGGGTTTGCCTCCGGCCAGGCCGAATCCGGCGCATTCCTGACCGTTTCGCGGGACTTTTATGATGGTGGCGTGGAGTCGGCGGCCATGGCCGCGCGCATTCTGCGCGGGGAGTCACCGGGGGGCATCCCTTTTCAGTTGGTGGCCAAAATCAATTACGAATTCAATCACGCCAGCGCCCGCAACCTCGGCATCACGATTCCAAAGGACCTCTTGCAGCTCGGGGAATCCGGCCACTAAAAAACCGAACCATGGAAATCACCTCACTCAACGACGAAGGCCGCCAGGAACTGCAACTCCATGGACGTCTCGATGCAAACTGGGCCGACCGGGTCGGGCAAGCGATCGAAATGGCGATTCAGTCGGGCTACCACCGGGTGGACATGGAGTTTACCCGTGTCGATTACGTTAGCTCCGCAGGCATCCGAGTTCTGCTGAAGTATCACAAGCAACTCAAGACCGTCGGCGGGGCATTGCGGGTGCTCCGGCCCACCCCTGGCGTCCTCGAAGTGCTCGAATTGTCCGGTATCGCTGGAATGCTGGTCGGCTCGTCAGAACCGGGCGGATCGTCTGGATTATCTACTGCTGCCACCCCACCCGCATCCCTCCCTCCGCGCCAGTGGGAGCATGACGGATTGCAGTTCGAACTGCACACGCTGGCATCGGAGGCGGAACTCTCCGTTCTCCTTCACGGTCAGCCAGAAGCGTTCGCCGAAGGTAAAATGTTGGACTGCCGCAGTCACCACCTGCGCTGCGAGCCGGACCTTGTGTCGGTTGGTTTGGGTGCGTTTGGCCGGACGGCGGAGGAGGGCTCGGGCCGCTACGGGGAGACGTTAGTGGTCGCAGGCGCGGCCGTTTCCATGCCCACCGATGGCAGCAGCGTGCCGGATTATCAGATAACGGAAGGAAACCACGTTCCCGAGGTTCAGTTGCTTTATGGGATTTCCGCCCGGGGCGCTTTTTCTCACTTGCTCCGGTTCGAGGCCGCTCGCAGCCCTCGTGGCGTGGTCGGGCTGTCCACCCTTGTCGGATCGGTCTTGGCGAGCGTTCCAGTCTCGGCTGCTGCCTTTGTCATGGTGGCTGAGGTCGCAGGCTTAGTGGGCGGCACTTTGTTACGCTCTCCCGACCAGACCACTGATCAATCCCCCCTGGCCTTTCCTGAAGTGAGGGACTGGATGAGCTTCACCACTGAGCGCGCCAACGAGCGGCAAGTCGTCCTGATCGTCGGATTCGCCGAAACATCTCCCACGTTGGAGAGCCTGCCCTTTATGCGTCGCATCGGGTCGGGGACTCCTGCGCTCGGTCATTTTCACGCAGCCGTTTTTCCTTACCGCCCGCTGCCGAAGGGCCGGGTGGACCTCGCCGAGATGGTGGCACCTTTGTTGAACAGCGCCGCGGCAGAGACGGTGATGCACCTGCTCGCCGATGAGCGGGAGTTCGAAGGACTGGGCGAAACAGATTTCATGCGCGGAGCGTGCTGGTTCAGCCCGCTGCGCCCCCTTCCCAATACAAATCCATCCTGACTTTCTGACATGACACTTCTTATCGGGGCCGCCACCATCGGAATGATCCTCGCCTTACTGGCGCTTGGGGTCTATCTCAGTTTCCGCATTTTCAATTTTCCTGACATCACCGCCGACGGCTCCGTCACTCTTGGAGCGGCGGTGGCGTCCATTCTCCTTGTCCACGAATGGTCGCCGCTGGCGGCCACATTTGCAGGCTTTCTGGCGGGCGTGGTCGCGGGTGCACTCACCGGAGTTCTGCATACTAAGTTCAAGATCAACGGCCTCTTGAGCGGCATTCTCGTCATGACCGCTCTATACTCCGTGAACCTGCACGTGATGGGCAAAAGCAATATCCCGTTGCTGAACGAAGCCACCCTTGCAGACCAGGCCGAATCCCTCGTCTCGAGCTTTCTCGGCGGAAACCAGTCCGAATTCCTGCTGGCCGGATGGTCCGTGGGGGTACGCGATGCCGCCATGCTGGGCGGTGTTTCCCTCATTGTTATCGCCGTCGGTCTCGCCCTTTACCTCTTTTTCCGCACCAATCTGGGGACGGCGATGCGGGCGACGGGGGACAATCCCCAAATGATCTGTGCGCTCGGGGTCAGCGTGGACTTCATCATCATTCTTGGGCTTGCGCTCTCCAACGGACTCATCGCCCTCTCCGGTGCCTTACTGGCCCAGTATCAGGGTTTCGCTGACGTGCAGATGGGCATCGGCATGGTCGTATGGGGGCTCGCCAGCGTGATCATCGGTGAAGCACTGGTCGGCACCAAGAAAATCGGCCTGCTGATCACAGGCGCGGTCATGGGATCGGTACTCTTCCGCTTGCTTGTGGCCATTGCGCTCCGCTGGGGA
>CANHTV010000173.1 GCA_947463285.1 Verrucomicrobiaceae bacterium
GAGCAGCTCGCCATCTTCGGTCTTAAGTCGCTGCATGACCTCGGGGTGAACGACGACGACGAGGCTCTTCTGCTCCGGTTTACCACGGCCAAGGATGGCACTGAGACTACGCTGAAGCTCGACGCTCATGGTCATGGTGGTCTTTACCTGACCGTGGCCTTTGCAATAAGGACAGGGCTCATAGAGGGCGCTGCTGAGACTTTCATGCAGACGCTGACGGGTCATCTCCATGAGGCCAAACTGGCTGATGGGCAGCACCTGAGTCTTGGCTTTATCGCGCTTCAAATGCTCCAGCATGGCTTTGGAAACAGCCTGCTGATCCTTGCGATGCTTCATGTCGATGAAGTCAACCACGATCAGGCCGCCCATGTTACGCAGACGTAACTGACGGGCGACTTCCTGAGCGGCCTCTAGGTTGGTCTCAACGATGACACGATCGAGATCTTTGCTGCCTTTGTTGCGCCCGGTGTTGACGTCGATGGAGACAAGAGCCTCGGTTTGATCAATGACAATGTAGCCGCCGCAAGGCAGCCAGACCTGGCGGTAGAAGGCATTGTCGATCTGCTTCTGAATGCCGTAGTGCTCGAACAAGGCGGTCTGGCCCTGATAAAAGGTGATGCGACTTTTGGCTCGGCGGGAAATCTGCGCGGCCATTTTTTGCATACGCTCAACGGTTTCCTGGTCGTCGCAAGCGACCTCGTCGATGTCTTCCGTGAGGAAATCACGCACGGTGCGCTCGATGAGTTCTGGCTCTTGAAAGCATGAAACAGGAGCTTTTTGGCTGTCACGCTTCTGCACGATTCCATTCCATTCCTCGATCAACATGCTGAGGTCACGAATGATGTGACGAGCACGTTTGCCGGAGGCTTCCGTACGCATGATGAGTCCCATGCCCTCAGGCAGATTCACACGCTCGATAATCTTGCGCAGACGAGCACGCTCCTTGGGGTCTTCGACCTTTCGGGAAATGCCGAACTGGTCATTCTGTGGCATGAGCACCAGCAGGCGGCCAGCAAGGCTGACATTCGTGGTGACACGCGGGCCTTTGTTGCCAATCGGACCTTTGGTCACTTGCACCATGATTTCAGAGCCCACGGGATAGAGGCTTGGGATGTCTTCAGCCTTGATGCGCTTCTGCTTTTTCGGTGCGCCACCACGGCTGACTTCTTCGAGGCCTTGATTCGAGAGTGCCTCGGGGATGGCATCCCAAAAATGCAGAAAGGCGTTTTTGTCGAGACCTATGTCAATGAACATGGCCTTCAATCCCATCTCAATGTTTTTTACGCGACCCTTATAAATTGAGCCAACGATGGTGCTCGTACCGACACGCTCGATGGTATACTCTTCGAGCACTCCGTTATCGAGCAGGGCGACGCGGTTTTCGAGTTTTTCGCAATTGATGACGAGGCGTGTACCAATTTTGATGTCCTTTTTGCCAGTGATGAATTCTTTGATGCGTTGAACGATGCCTAAAGCCATAAAATGAGGATGAGTTTTGAGTAAGTGGAGATCAGCTCACTGAGGTGATTTGAAGAGGCGACGAAAAAAACCGCCTCCTGAGGGAGCTGGGGTTGAGGGGGTTTCGGATGGACGCGGGGCGCGATTAAAGATGCCTGAGCGGCGGGTGGATGCTTTGGGGGGATTGGTCTGGGAGCCGGCACTGTCGGCCTGTTTGCGGATGTTCGGAGCGACGCGTGGGCGAGGCGCTGTATCCGTCGATTCACGCTCTGGGGCGCTGGTGCCGGTGTCGCCATCTTCATCAGCTGCGGCGAGGGCTGGCAGTGGGTTGTCAGCGTAACTGACGGCTTCGATCTTGTTAAAGTTACCACGCACTTCGGCCAGGGGCTGCACCTTGGGGTCGTAGCCGTTTTGCAGGGCCAAAGCCTGCTCCAAAACTCGCTGAGCAACAGGAGCTGCACAGCCGCCCCCGGATTTACCACCTTGGACCAGGATGCAAACAGCAAACTGAGCATTCACATAGGGAGCAAAGCTAATGAACAAGGTGTGATTGTCTTCCAGCTTCACGCCGCGCTCATCTCGACGCCAGTTTTGAGCGGTGCCGGTTTTGCCAGCTACTTCAACACCGGTGATGCGCGCAGCCTTGGCCGTTCCGCCCGTGTCGTTGACGACTTTCCACATGCCTTTGCGCACGAGTTCGAGATCCTTGATGTCGAAGTATTTGCTCAAATCAGCCCGCACTTCGGGTTTGTGGGTTTCGATCAGTTCTTCGCCATCTTTGACCTGATACAGCAAATGCGGCTTGTAGGCGATACCTGAAGCAACCGCCCCAGTCACGCTTGCCATCTGCAATGGCGATGCGAGCACCATGCCCTGACCAATGGAGGTATTCGCGGTGTAACCCGAGCTCCAGCGCTCAACGGAATTGCGCAATCTCAGCCACTGAGGGTTTGGCAGGATGCCGGTGTCTTCCTCATCCAGCTCAATACCCGTCTTCTCTCCCAGCCCGAGCAACTTGCCTGCCTTGGTGATGTTGTCGATGCCAGCGGCGTTACCGTATTGATAGAAGAAGCAATTGCAGGAGCGCATCAGTGCATCGCTGAGCCCCAGCGATCCGTGGGAACCGCCGCTCTGGCGTTGAATCCAGCATTGCATGGCGTTCGTGCCGTAAGTGACACTGCCACTGCAATTAAAACGCTGAGACTGCACATGCGCCATGCAACCCGCAAGAGCGATGGGTACCTTATATGTCGATCCTGGCACAAAACCACGAATGGCTCGGTTTAGCAAAGGCACCGTGCGATTGCCTAGAAGCTCGTCCCAGTCAGCCTGGCGGATGCTTGGAATGAAACGATTGGGATCATAATTCGGCACAGAAGCCATCGCCAGCACGTCTCCGGTTTGAGGGTCTACCACAACCACGGAGCCACGCCCGATGTTACCATCACGCAAAGCTTTTTCAGCGATGTATTGGATGCGTGAATCCAGGGTGAGATACACATCATTGCCCTTGCGCGGGGCTTCGTAGCTGCCACTGACCTCACCGACGATGCGTCCTCGCTCGTTTTTCTGCATCGTCTTCACCCCAGGACGACCACGGAGATATTTGTCGAAGCTCTTCTCCACACCGGCTCCGCCGTAGTCATCTGGCACATAGTAGTCCCAGCCCTTGCGATCTTCCTCCGAGGCGCGCTGATCATCCGGCAGGCGCACATAACCAAGGATGTGACAAGCCATCGCACCAAGGGGATACACTCGGCTGCCACGCTCAGCCACAGTAACGCCAGGCAGCGAGAGATTGTGCTCAGCAAAGCGGCTGAACTCTTTGAAGGTCAGATTATCCCGATAAACCCAGGGAATGACTCCCCCGAAGCTGCGGTAATGCACGCGCAGATCTTGTTCCGCATTGAAAGCTACATTCAGCCCCATTTCGGCCAGACGAGCTTCAATGAGTTCCTTGAACATGGTCACGATGTCTGGCTCGTCCTTCTGACGAATGATGCCGCGATCCCTGAACTCGACCTTGATCGTGGGCACGGACACTTTTTTCACCTGACACTGCCGGGCATACTCCTCGAAGACTTCACGCAGATTCACCCGCACTTCAAAGGTGGCCTTGTTCGTGGCAAGCACGATGCCGTTACGGTCTTTGATTTCACCACGCACACCGGGGATTCGGGCACGCTCGCGCTTGGCTTCGGGGACCTTGTTCACAAACTCCTGATGATGCTCGATCTGCAACCACCAGAGCCGGTACACAAGCACTCCGAACCCGCACAAAAGGGCGAGTGTCAGCAAGTAGAGCCTGAAACGATATTTAACGACCATCGAATGAGTACCTCAGTCCATCATATTTGATCTCATAACGGGACAAACCCGCGAGGGAATACAGTAAAAGAAACAATAAAGGAGATGCCAGCATGGCCAGCATGCAGTCCGTGATCATCTTGGACCACACTGCGGTGGTGAAATGAAAACTGCCACGCAGAAAGGCCATCATCAGATATTCCAAGAGGAGCCAGATGAAGGTGGTGAGACCGACAAGCAGCACCGGCAACTCCAGACGTCCGCGTTTAAACAGCGGTCGCACGCCCTGAAGAAAGGTGCCCATCAAGCCAAAGACTACGATGGAGATACCAAAGCCAAAGCCACCAACAGCAAGAAGCTCAGGCATGGCCAGGGGGCCATTGATCAAACTGTCAGACACACTTTTCACCGTCTCATGTTCACCGGGCAGATAACGTGCATCCCATAACAAACCGGTCACAAATGCGAGCAGCAGCATCATCGGAAAAGGCACGGCCACCGCAGCCGTAAAGAAGAAAACAGCAGGCAGGAGTAGCGTGGCATAGTGCGCCATGGGAACGCCCGGAATGAATTCCTGAACGATAAAAGTCAACAGTAGAAGCAGCAGAGTGACGGGGTAGAAAATCATGCAGGATAGCGGTCACTGGTTCTGCTTTTCCTCAGCAGGCTGCATATCGAGAATGAAAACGTATTCGAGCATCGAGAAATCAACGGCAGGCTCAATGATCGCCTCACCCGTGATGTCCCTGTTTTCAAAACGTTTCACACGGCCGATAAGCAGTCCGGCAGGAAATACGCCACCTTCGCCAGTGGAGATGACGTTGGTGCCGGGATTGATCAGCGCATTCCTCGTGAGGAAACGCAGACGCAGATCAGGCCGCATGTCCAAGCCGGCACGCTCACCTTCCAGAATCCCCTGCTCTAACGTGCCATCGACCTTGGCAGAAACGCGGCACATTTCGTCTGTCAGCAAAATGACTTCCGCCATGTGAGGTGCCATCTTGCCAGTCTTGCCGATGAGACCATTGGCACTGATCACTGGCGTATCAGTCGCCAACCCATCGAGCAAACCTTTATCAATGATCATTGTATTCCACCAGGTGGTGGAGACACGCTTGATGACGCGGGCGGCCGTCATCTTGTAAGGTGCAGCCTGTTTGAAGTCGATCAATCCACGCAGACGATTGTTCTCGTCTAACAATTGAGTGTATTTCTGCGAGATGATCCGCAGACGCTCCACTTCGATTTGAAGACGCTCTTTCTCACGCTTCAACTCACGCGGATCTTCGGGTGTGGACATCGCACCATTGATGCTGGTCTCAATCGCCGTGCTGGAATGAATGAAGGGAGACAGCACCTCCATGACCTTCCCCTGAATACCACGGGTCGTCGGCGTATCGAGCGTGACCACCGACACGATGCCCGCGATAAACAGCAATAGCGCAAGGATGTTGAGCTTTTTCATGGATGTGATGCGTCCAAGACACCTGTTTGAGAAAAGTCATGGGAGGACATGACTCACCAAAATGGAGGTTAAACCTCAGTCGTGCTGACTTTCTTCAAGAACTCAAGTTCACCCAAGACACGTCCGGCACCTTCACCGACGGCGCTGAGAGGATCTTCCGCGATGTGGACTGGAAGAGCCGTCTCTTCTTGCAGCAGCTTGTCGAGACCACGGAGCAGAGCACCACCACCGGCAAGCATGATACCGCGATCCACAAGGTCAGCAGCCAGCTCAGGCGGGCAGCGCTCAAGCGTCGTGCGCACAGCGTCAATGATGGCATTCAAAGGCTCAAGCATGGCCTCACGGACTTCTTGGCTAGTAATGGTGATGGTCTTCGGCAGACCGGCCACCATGTCACGACCTTTGACTTCCATGGTGGTTTCTTTACCCATCGGGAAGGCAGAACCAATGCGAAGCTTGATCTCTTCAGCCGTGCGCTCACCGATCATGAGATTGTAGGCGCGCTTCATGTAGTTGATGATGGACTCGTCGAGCTCATCGCCTGCCACGCGCACGCTACGGCTGTAAACAATGCCGCTGAGAGAAATGATGGCCACCTCGGTGGTCCCACCACCAATATCGACGATCATGTTACCGGCAGCTTCCTGAACAGGCAGACCAACTCCGATAGCGGCAGCCATGGGTTCTTCGATCAAATAAACTTCACGAGCTCCAGCTTGCTCGGCGCTTTCTTTAACGGCGCGCTTTTCTACCTCCGTGATGCCGGATGGCACAGCGATGACCACTCGAGGGCCACGCATGGCACGACGATTGTTGTGCACCTTGCGGATGAAATGGCGCAGCATGGCTTCCGTCACACGGAAGTCAGCGATCACACCATCCTTCAGAGGACGAATGGCCGTTATGCCACCGGGCGTGCGTCCCAGCATTCGCTTGGCGTCATCACCAACGGCGACGACTTCATTGGTGCCGGTTTTGACCGCAACCACAGAGGGCTCACGGAGCACGATGCCGTGATCTTTGACGTAAACAAGAGTATTGGCAGTGCCGAGATCAATACCGATATCATTGGCGACGAAGCCGAAAAGTTTTCCTAACATGAGAAGAGCGTAAAAGAATTGAAAGTGAATGATATAGACATCCAAGATGGCTGCGGAACGTTTCCGGCCTTTCAGATTTTCGCCAAAAGCAGCGCCAATCCCAGATTTCTAACCAGTAATAACCTAGGGGAGGCGTGATTTAGGGTCAAGGGGAGTTTCGTTTCTCTCAAAATACCAAAAAACACCCCTCAGTTCCCGCAAATACAGAGTTTCTGGACTCAAAGTGTGCCGTGAATCCGTGAAAGCGCCATGAGCATGTAGGACGTGGTCAAAACCGAGTCACTTTCCATCCAGCGTCCCGTTTGATTGGCCCAGGAACCGTCACCCTGCTGGAGATTCAGGAGCTTTTGAGCCAAATCTGCACGCCAGTCGATGACTTTACCGTCCTTGGTTTTCAAAAAGTCCACATCCGCCAGCGCCAACGCCTTGGCCATGGTGTGGTAATAGTAAAACAGCCCTTCGGCCCCGAGACCGGGATTTTCATCCAGAGTGTAGTTTTCCGTAATCCATTGCATGACAGCCTTCAGCCGAGGGTCATTTTTATCTAATCCAGCATAGATAAAACTCAGCATCCCCGCGTAGCTGATGCTGCCATAGCTGCGCAACGCCGTACGTCCGTCTTTGTTTTTCGTTTCGCCGCCGCGAGTCTCACCGGGGCTGTAGATAAAACCGCCCGCATCTTTGGCATCCGTGCTCACCCAGCCTGCCTTGTTGGTCTCAGGACGGTTTTGGCAATTCTGAACAAACTCGATGGCCGCAGCATAATTCAGCTGCGGCTCGTTTTTAACGGCATCGCCTTTATCAGTGAGCAGACTCTGGGCATAATACAAAGCCTCCAAGGCAAAGTGTGTGTTCGATAAATCGGCATGGGCAGGAATACCCGGCTTGGGCGTGCCATAACCCACACCGCCATCGAAGGGATTGTCCAGCTTCCCAGGAGTATCGAAATCATTCTGCTGACCGATGACAAAACGCCGAGCTGCAAGCAAAGTTTGTTCACGCTCAAGATTTGGGGCTAACAACAAAGCTGTCAAAGCTAGCGAGGTATTATAATTGGCTCGCGCCTTCACATAAATGCCGCCATCAGGCTGTACATTCTTCATCAGGAAAGCAATCCCCTGCTCCACCTCCTTCGGCAATCCATCGGCCAGCTGACGTTCC
>CANHTV010000174.1 GCA_947463285.1 Verrucomicrobiaceae bacterium
CGGTCGATCATCAGCACAGCGATGACACCTGCCTGATGCAAAAATGGGGTCAGTGTTTCATTCATGTGGCTGATGCAGAACGGGAATGCTGCTTTTGCAACCCGCATCTCAGGCGATTGCGCTTGGATTTAAGTTTTACCCAAGTCGTGTCGGACCGGGCGGACTGGCACTTCTCTTGCTGTGATTCTTTGAATCCGTATGACCCCAGCCCCGCACGACACGAGCATCGCCACGCTCGGCCCCTGTTTATTTTCTTCTCCCTTGCAGCGTATCGGCGGGAAGGAAGCTCCCTTTAAATCGGATGCGTCGGATCGTATCCTCTACCACAGCCACCTCCTCGAAGATGGGCGTGATATATCAGCGCCCAGCTACGAAGAGGCCGGAGCACGTGGGCAGATCTACTTTGACCCAGCGCGTACGACGGCTGGCATCGTCACTTGTGGAGGTCTGTGTCCTGGACTCAATGACATCATTCGAGGTCTCGTGAATCAATGTCATCAGCAGTACGGAATCTCACGCGTTTACGGTTTCCGTTATGGTTACGAGGGGTTGGTTCAGCGTTATGGTCATACACCTTTACTGCTGAAGCCATCCTCGGTGGAGCAGGCTCATCACTTTGGAGGTACTCTGCTTGGCAGTTCACGCGGTCAGCAGGACATTGGTGAAATGGTGGACACCTTGGAAGACATGAAGGTCGATATTCTCTTTGTCATCGGCGGCGACGGCACCCTGCGTGGCGCGGCTGAAATCGTAAAGGAGATCGAACGGCGTGGACTGAAAAAATCCGTCGTCGGTATCCCCAAGACCATCGACAACGATATCCGTTACCTAGACAAAAGCTTTGGTTTTGAAACCGCCTTCGCGGCGGCAGTGCAGGCAGTGAAATGCGCTTATGTCGAAGCGACCGGTGCCGTCAATGGAGTTGGATTAGTGAAGCTAATGGGGCGTGATTCTGGCTTCATCGCCTGCTACGCGGCTCTCGCTGGCAGCAATGTGGACTTCGTTCTTATTCCCGAGGTGCCATTCGAGCTGGACGGTGAGGGCGGACTGCTGGAGACACTCAGACACAGGCTCACCAAACGCGGCAGTGCCGTCATCGTCGTCGCAGAAGGGGCTGGACAGCACCTGATGCAGACTGATGTCGCCACCGATGCCAGTGGCAACAAACGCTACGGTGACATCGGGCCGTTTTTGAAGGATCGCATCAATGCGTTTTTCAAAGAGCGTCGCACCGAGGTGAACCTCAAATACATCGACCCCAGTTACATCGTCCGCAGTGTTCCAGCGAATGCTCAGGATAATGTTTATTGCTCACGCCTTGCCCAATCCGCCGTTCATGCAGCCATGGCGGGCAAGACCAACATGCTGGTTGGCCGCTGGCACGGCTCCTTTATCCATCTGCCGCTTGATCTTGTGATCCATGGGCGGCGCAAGGTCGATCCCACTCAGGAACTCTGGCACTGCGTTTTGGAAAGCACTGGCCAGCCGCCGGTGATGTGTTGAATTTAGCGATTCAAGACGTTAATTTGCAACATCACCGATGAATCTGGTTTGGAAATAGAGGGCCTGAGGAGCCGATAATCCTGACGAGGATGTTCCATTACTCCACAAAAGTTGCTGTTACCGTTGAGGCAGGGAATACTGGCTGCTGTCTGGTTCTTCGAATGGTATTAGAAGAGGCTAGGCGGAAGTTGACGATGGCTAAATGTCTCGGCGCGCCGTTTAGGGACACATCGTGCTGTTGACCTTTGTTTACTCAATTCCTCCGGGGGAAGTCTGCGTTTCTCTGGGTTCGCTATGCTAGTGTTTGCCGTAGTTTGCGATGGTTAGACCAACCTCGCAAGACGAGTCACCAGAGCCAACCCCGCAGGCTAAAAGCCCACGACACTCAGGACCAACCACTGCAAGCCACCGCAAACAACCGTAGGCCACACCAGGGCCAGATTCATCTGCGAGCTTGCGCGGCGGCTGGGTGTCGTCATGTATGCAGGACCAACCCTCTTTTACCTGATACCTCATATGAACCAGAAAGTCGCTTTTGTCGGAACCGGACGCATGGGAGCCAATATGGCTCGTCGTTTGAAGGACTGTGGATATGCCGTAACGGCTGTCTATGATGTGAATCGCCCATTGGCTGAGGCGCTGGCGGCGGAGCTAGGCTGCGCAGCCCCGGAGTCTCTGGCTGGGGTGACTGCGGCGGCGGATGTGATCTTTACGGTGGTGACGAATGATGCGGCGATGCGTGGCATCTTCCTGGCTGAGGGTGACAATCTGCTGATGAATGCTCAAGGCCGTCTTTTCATCAATTGCGCCACGCTATCTCCGGCGATGCATCGCGAGGCCTATGCGGCGGCGTCTGCTGCTGGGGCGGATTGCCTGGAGGCTGCGATGGCCTCTAGCATAAGCCATGCGCGGGAGGGTAAGCTTTACCTGATGCTGGCGGGGGATGAGGCGGTGTATCAAAAGGTGCTGCCGATGATCGAGCAGATGAGTGTGAACCGCCGCTTCGTGGGGCCTGCTGGCAGTGCTGCTGAGGTGAAGGCGCTGGTCAATATGGTGATGAATATCAACACCGCTGGCTTGGCTGAGGGGCTGGGGCTGGCGGCGGCTCTAGGCCATGATCTGAATATGATCCGCGAGATTTTCTCCCAAACAGGAGCCAACAGCCGGGTGCTGGAGACGGATGCTGGCGACATGTGTGCGCGTGAGCATGACTGTTGGTTCTCCGCGGAGCATGCGGCAAAGGACAGCGGCATCGCCCAGGGCATCGCCCGCACTGTGGGGCTTGCTTTGCCGGTGAATGATGCGACGACGGCTCAGTATGAAAAGATGGTGACGTTGGGGCTGGGGGGGCTGGATAAATCCGGCATCGCTGAGCTGACATTCAAGGGGCGTCACGCGTAAGTGCTGATCATGGATGCTGCTCTCTACTCCAAGGTGTTGACGACGAGTGCGTCAGTGGATCTCTCTGCCCGCAGTAAATGGCGTCTGTCGGGCGCGGATCGTGTGCGCTACCTGAATGGTCAGGTGACGAATGATGTGCGCACGGCCCGCGCGGATTCGGCGCTGTATGCCTGTGTGACAAATGTGAAGGGGAAGATCGAAGGCGATGTGTACATCCACGCTGAGGGTGAAAGCCTGATCCTGGATGCACCGGCGGCTTTGAGGGAGATTCTGGGGCTGCGGCTGGAGAAGTATCTCATCGCCGATGATGCACTGCTGGAGGACATCACCTACGAATGGCAGCTGTGGCATGTTTTCGGTCCTGAGTCTGAGTCTGCGCTGGAGCTGCCTGCGGATGGCCGGCGGGTGAAAGCTCAGCGTTTTGGGCTCCCTGGTTATGATCTCTGGCTGCCGATCGCGGCTGCGGGCTCTGGTTCTCCTGACACACAGCTCTGTGCTGAGGATGTGGAATGTCTGCGCATCTTGCAGCGTGTGCCGGCCTATCCGCAGGAGCTGAATGCGGAGACTTTTCCGCAGGAGGCTGCTTTGGAAAAAACGGCCATGAGTTTTGCCAAGGGCTGCTACATCGGACAGGAGATCCTTTCCCGCATCAAAACGACGGGCAAGATGCCGCGTGAGTTGATGGCCTGGACGGCAGAGTCTGGGGACGCGGATTTGGTCTTGGGTTCTGACCTCGTGCTGGCGGAAAAAAAAGTGGGTCAAATCACCAGTCTGACTCGTGATCCTAAGTCTGGCCGACCTGTCGGGCTGGGGTATATCCGCCATGGCGCGGCGGCGGTGGATTCCGTGTTGCTTGTCGGAAGTGAAGTGTCTAGTATCGCCGCGTCAGTCAAAATATCTGCCCTGCTGAACCAATGAGTCTTCCTCGTCTTCTTCCAGTCCTCGCCTGTATGGTGATCGCCGCCAGTCTTTCCTCCTGCCAGTTTGACGGCAAGGTGGACGCCCAAAACCCCACGGTGGAAGAGCTTGATGCCTTGGATGTGCAATGGGGCCTGGCTGCTCGCAAATCACGAGGTGGTCCACGGCGCACGTTCCAGTATGTGGACCCAAGCCCATCTTCGGTCTCTGCTGCAGCAGCACCTGCGCCAGTGACGCCAGCCCCGGCTCGTGAGATGATCAATACCGCGCCACCGGCCAGCTTTAATCCTGAGCCGCCTGCGGCAGCCCCGGCAGTGGTGGTGCCAAGCAATCTGCGCTGAACCATCAGGGTCGGTGCTCATCCTTTAGCCTGAACTTTTTAAGACACCCCCGGTCGTGAAGCTCTGTCCTCTTTCTCTCCTGCTCGCTCTGAGCTTCCTCGCCCAAGTCGGCCTTCAAGCGCAGACGATCTCCCCTGTGGTGCCCTCGCCGGGGTTGCCCTCACCCGTGGTGCCTGCGGCTGAAGCCCCATCTGCTTTGCCGCCCATTGAGCGACTGGCGACCGAGGCGCAGCAGGCGCTTTTTAACGCCGCGGATCGTGCTACGAACAACAGCTCCAAAGCGCCCATCAACCTGCCTGGCATCCAAAGCAAGGGCCGCAAGACCACCTTCTCGGCACCGAAGCTGGAAGATCCCTCCAGCTGGAAAAAGGACTCCGCTCACAAGATCGCGACCATGACCATCAGCTTTGGTGGCAATGAAGAGCAGGTCATGTTCGAGCTGTATCCTCAGGACGCGCCGCAGACGGTTTCCAACTTCTTGGACAACTGTGAAACCGGAGCCTACAACGGCCTCGCTTTTCATCGTGCCATCCAGGGTTTCATTGTACAGACAGGTGACCCGCTCACCTCAGATGAAGATGCTCGTGAACGCTGGGGCACCGGTGGTGAAGGCAAGACCGTTCCTGCTGAGATCAAGCGAATCCATCGCAAGGGTGCTGTGGCCATGGGCCGCAAAGCCGACAAGGTGAACCCTTCTCGCCGATCTAACGGTTACCAGTTTTACTTCGCGCTCGGTAATTTTGCCTCGCTGGACAACAACTACACAGTCTTTGGCCAGATCATTGATGGCTTGGATGTCATCGAGCGCATCGCCAAGATGCCTGTGGACAGCAATGACTGCCCGGTGGCACGCATCGAGATCAAGAATATCCGCATCAGTGACCACAAAGGCCCGATGTATCTGAATACGGCCAGTGTGGATGCAGACGGATCACCGATCCGTGCGCGCCCGAACTCGACGCAAGGGCCGATTGGCCGCCTGTTCCGCCGCATTTGGTGAGCCTTGAGTTGTCTTTTTGTCCACTGTTTTGGGAGCGCTGTTGTTCGTTAGGGCGTGTCTCAGCATTCACGCCTTTCTATTCCGATGATTCACCCCACTGCCGTCATTCACCCCGAGGCCCAGATCGCTGAGGACGTCCACATTGGCCCTTACGCCATCATTGATGGCCTAGCCAAGATCGCGGCAGGCTGCCGGATCGAGGCTCACGCCCAGATCGTCGGTCATGTGGAGATGGGTGAGGGCTGCATCGTTGGACGCGCCGCAGTGATCGGTGCTGCTCCACAGGATCTCGGATTCAAGCCTGAAACGGAAAGCTCTGTCATCCTCGGCCCGCGTAATGTTTTGCGCGAGCACGTCACCATTCACCGAGGCAGCAAACCCGGTAGCGCCACGACGCTGGGGGAGGGGAACTTCCTCATGGTCGGTGCCCACCTCGCGCACGACGTGCACCTGGGAAACAAAAACATCCTTGCGAATGCCTGCCTGCTAGCGGGGCACATTCACGTCGGTAACAACACCTTTATCGGTGGCGGCGCGGTATTTCATCAGTTCATCCGCATTGGTGACTCCTGCGTCATCCAGGGCAATGGCAGCTTTGGTAAGGACATTCCACACTTCTGTGCGGCCATGCGCACGAACCGCATCACTGGCCTGAACATCATCGGCCTCCGGCGTCAGGGTTTCAGCGGTGATCAGCGCGCGGCCATCAAGGAACTCTTCAAGCTGCTGTTCTGCTCTGGCAAAAACCTTTCACAGGCGCTTGAAGCAGCCCGTGAGAAGACCTGGGCTGACCCGGCCCTACGCCTGCTGGACTTTGCGAGTGCTCCTTCCAAGCGCGGCATCTGCCCATGGCGTGGTGAGGTGGACGCGGATTGAGGAATCCGTGACAGAGGTTGACGGCAGCGCACGTCTCCTCTACTTATTGCAAATAATGCGCGGTTTTCCTCCACTTCAGATTTTCCTGCTCGGCCTGGCTTTTGGGCTGCTGGCCGTGCCGCTTTATCAGCTCACGGGGCAGTCACAGTCCATGTCTGGTGATGCCACAACGGATGAAGCAGCACCTGCGGGCAGCAGTTCAAAGCCGGACAAGGTGGAGACGCTGATCCGTCTGCGTTATGCGCACCAGCCCAAGTCAGTGAGCCTGAAACAAGGTGATCGTGAGCTGCTGAAGGTCGCTGATTTGGCGGCATCGCCCTTGGAGATCAGCGCTGATTTGATGGTTTCAAAAGACGGTAACGAACTCACACTTCAGGCGACGTGGCCTATGGGCACGCCGGACACCGCCTTGACTTTAGAAATCGAACCCGATGGCCTGGATGCACGCACAGAGACCCGATGGTCGGCGGATGCGGCCCTGGACGAAATCCTCACCCTGACCTGGTAATGCCTGCGAAGACTCCCAAAGAACATGTCTGCTGGGGCGGCGGCTGCGAGCACTCGCAGCACCACCAGTTGGAAGTGCGCGACCTGCGCGTGAGCTACCGTGAGGTGCTGGCGCTTGATGGCATTCAGTTTGCCTCTGAGTGTGGCCGCAGCGTCGCTCTCATCGGTCCAAACGGCGCGGGTAAAAGTACCCTGCTCAAGACCTTGGCCGGCCTCATGCAGGCTGACAGTGGTAGCATCATCTGGCGTGGGCAGCCGCTTACGCGCAGCAGTCATGAGATCGCCTACCTGCCGCAGCGTGGGGATGTGGACTGGAATTTTCCCATCACCGTCCGTGGTCTGGTTGAGATGGGGCGCTACCCCAATCTGGGCTGGTGGCGGACGTTTTCCAAGCACGATGCGGACATCGTCGAGCGGGCTCTCACCGCCATGGATCTGCTGGATTTGCAGGATCGTCAGATCAGCGCGCTCTCCGGCGGGCAGCAGCAGCGTACTTTCCTCGCACGTGCCCTGGCTCAGGAGGCGCATGTACTCCTGCTGGACGAGCCTTTTACAGGGCTCGATAAACCTGCGCAGGAGAATCTCAGCCGCCTCTTTCGTGAACTGACGGCGGAAGGGCGACTGCTGATCGCCAGCCATCATGATCTGCAAACTGTCACGGGTTTCTTTGATGATGTACTGCTCATCAAACGCACCCAGGTGGTTTTTGGCGAGGTCGCCACGGCCTTCACGCCTGAAAACATCGCGGCTGCCTACGGATCATCCGCCGCGATTCGTGAGTAAACTATCTTCTCCGCGCGCATGACTACGGATCTCCCCACACTTCAAGATTTCCTTGCCGAGCCCATCGCCAAACGCGCACTTCTTGCCTGTTTGATGATTGGTTTTTCGAACGGCTTCCTCAGTGCTTTTGTCGTGCTGAGGAAATC
>CANHTV010000175.1 GCA_947463285.1 Verrucomicrobiaceae bacterium
AAGGTCGCCAAATTCCGCCAGAAGCTGGCTGACAAGCAGAAGCTCCTTGAGGCCAAGTGATCTGCCCCATGCCTGCTACGGATGAATGCTGACACCACGACTTTCTCACACTGGCATCGGCTGGCCCGACGCACGGTGTGGAAGGTCAATCTGGGCTGGTGGTGGCAATGCCTGACGCCCTGGCTCATGGCTGGCGGATTAATCGCAGCAGTGGTGATTTTGTGGGCACGCACGCAGGGGCATCCGTTGTCTTTCATGTGGCCTGCCTGGCTGGCTGGCCTGGGTGCTTTATTCATCATCGGTTATGTCCAGGCTCGGCGTCATTTCATCGGTCAAAATCAAGCTCTGGTACGCTTAGAGTCGAGGCATCATCTGCACAATGCCCTGACCATGGCTCAGCTCGGACGAGGTGACTGGCCGCCAGTTCCCGCTGCCGTCAAAGATGGTCTAGCTTGGCGCTGGATGCACCTCAGTGGTCCCTTGGCTGCCAGTCTTGGTTGCCTGTTGCTGGCCTGGCACATCCCCATCACCCCGGAGGCCGTGGCCGCCATCGCCTCTGTGGAACCGCAGTCCTGGCAGCAGATGGATGACTGGCTGGAAAAGCTCCAGGAAGAAAAAATCATCACTCCGGAATCCAGCGCAGAGCAGCAAGCCAAGCTGGATGCCCTGCGTCAGCAGCCGAACGAAAAGTGGTTCAGCCATGAAAGCCTGAATGCCAGTGACACACTGAAAGAGCAGCTCCAGCGCGAGATCGCTAACATGGGCCGTCAGATGTCCGACGCCGAGCGCAGTCTGAATGCCCTGCAAAACTATGGCGACAAACTTTCTGAAGCGGCCAAGGAGCAGATGCTCCAGGAGTTCGACCAGGCCGTGGCCGAGTTGCGCAGCGGCACTCTGGAGATGGACCCCAAGCTCATGCAGGAACTCTCCCAGCTGGACCCTAAAAACCTGAAGTCGCTCAGTCAGGAGCAGCTGAACCAGCTGCGTGAGTCCCTGAAAAACAAAGGCGGCACCTGTGATGGATTTGGTGAAAACAAAGGCTTCGTCGGCGATGGTCGTGGCGAGTCTGAAATGCCCGGCGAAGGCCCCGGCCAGAAGCCCGGCAAGGGCGGCGCTGATCGTGGTCCGGGAACGGCTCCGTTGACACTCTCCAAAGAGGTGAATGACTTCGGCGCAGGCAAAAACGAAGGCATCGACAACCAGGATCTCTCCCGGGCACAGATTGGCAGCATGCTGGGACTTCAGGACGGTAAACATCAGGTCGATAAAACATCCACCGGCCCCACGGCAGCTGGAGCAACCAGCTATCAAGGGCAGGGTGGGCAGCAGATCTGGCGTGAATCCCTCAGCCCTGAGGAGAAGGCCGTGCTCAAGCGCGTCTTCAAGTGAGAGATTCAGGGCTCTCTATAGCGAAGCCCGTGTTTGACAGGAAGGCCCGTATCCATCCAGTAAGGCCATGCCGGAAACTGAAACCCATCCACCTGCCGTCACCGTCGAAAATCTCACCAAGGTTTTCAAATCTGGTCTCGGTAAAAAAGCCTTTTTGGCCGTTCAGGACCTTTCTCTGACCGTGCAGTCTGGTGAGGTCTATGGACTCATCGGCCCGAATGGTTCTGGCAAGTCCACGACCATGAAGGCCATCCTCGGCTTGCTGGCACCCACCCATGGCCGCACCTGCATCTTTGGCAGGCCCAGCACCGAGGTGGAAAGCCGGCGCGATGTCGGCTTCCTGCCGGAAAATCCTTATTTCTACAAGCATCTCAATGGCCTGGAGACACTGCTTTTCTACGGACGGCTGTGCAGCATGAGTGGGCGTGAGCTTCAGGACCGGGCGCGTGAAATGCTCACCCTTACCGGGCTTGAAGATGCCGCTTACCGCCGTGTCTCGGGATACTCCAAAGGCATGTTGCAGCGCCTCGGTCTCGCGCAGGCTTTGCTGCACCAGCCACGGCTCATTGTCTTGGATGAACCAACAGCCGGGGTTGATCCCGCAGGCTCGCGCAAGATCCGCGATCTCATCATGGGTTTCAAAGAGCAGGGGATCACCGTCCTCGTCACCAGCCATCTGCTGGAGCAGATGCAGGAGGTCTGTGACCGTGTCGGCATCATGGCCCATGGGCGCATGATGCGTGAAGGCCGCGTGGATGAGCTCATCGCCGTGGAAAACGAAACGGAGCTCGTTTTAGCCGATGCCTCACCCGAGCTGCTGGCTGAGATCCGTGCCCTCGTCGAAGCCAAAGGGCAGGGGGCCAAAATCCTCCGCTCAGGTCACCCACGCACCACGCTCGAACGCCTCTTTCTGGAAGCGACCGAGGAGTGATTCATCACGCGACTATCACTTCAGAGTCGGAGGCTCCACCCCAAGGTCTTTCAGGAGCTTTTGAGTCTCACTGAGTTGATCGGGTTTCACGAAGAGGATCTGATAGAAATTCCTTTCGAGCACCACAAACGCAGGTTCATAGCCGCGCGTTTTGTAGAGGTTCACTTCCTCTTCCATTTCTTTCTCACTATAGACAATATCCCAATACCAGCCTTTCAGGCGGATCGACTTGGAGTGTATGGCACGATACTGGCGCTTGCCTTCGTGATACTCAAAATAGATCATCTGCTCGCCATTCTTTTCCTTCTCATCATTGAGTTTCACCATGTCATTCTGGGGCATCCAGTCGGTGAAGAGCTTTTCGCGTTCGCGCCCCTTGGCTGAGCTTACTTTGGAAGGCTTGACCTTCACCTGCTTGGCTGCGGCCGTTTTACCAGCCAGAGATTTTTCCTGGGCCAAGGAAGGCGAGAAGAACCCGAGGAGACAAACGAGAATCAATGGAAGGCTGTAGTTCATCATTATTTTTGGTTATTACCGGCTCAGGCTAGGGATTCGTCTCCTGAAGGTCAATGCTTCTCAAGACGGTGCAGACCATAAATACCCAATGCAGGGTGAATCACCGCGCTCGGATTATTCACGTGGGCTTGCCTTTATCTCCCTGATTTGGCCTCACGTTGCCGCCAAAATCGCGGGGTCCCAGTCTTTCCAGAC
Source organism: Verrucomicrobiaceae bacterium (assembly GCA_947463285.1). GTDB lineage: Bacteria > Verrucomicrobiota > Verrucomicrobiia > Verrucomicrobiales > Verrucomicrobiaceae > Prosthecobacter. The sequence continues at coordinate 3,032 of CANHTV010000175.1, forward strand.
GGCGTCGAGGCCTTGGCTGGAAAGCATGGCGGCGACTTCTGCGGGCGTGCGTTCATCGGCGATGCCGAACTGGCCTTCCGCTCGGGCTTTGTCATCGCGCTCGGTGACGTCCACGCGGCGGCCTTTGACGGTGAGATGCAGATCATCTGAACCTGCGCCTGTGTACCCGCCGGGCTCGGTGTGGCTGCCGGCGCTCATGCTGGTGATGCCGAGGCTGGCGAGTGAATCACGCAACGGTGCGGGCTCCCGGGTGCTGAGGATGATGCCCACCTCGGGGAAGGTCAGGCGAAAGGCGCAGATGGTTTGCAGCAGCGCCCAGTCAGGGAAACCTGTGAGCGGATGAAAGCCACCGGCGGCTGGCCGCAGACGTGGAAAGGCGACGGTGAACCAGGCCTTCCAGCAATGCTTGTGCAGGTGCTCCAAATGGGCCGCGAGACGCAGTGCCTCCAGCCGCCAGTCGCTCAGGCCAAAAAGCGCCCCGATACCGATGCGCCGAAAGCCGCCTTCATAACCGCGCTCGGGGCAGGCGATGCGCCAGTCAAAGTCCTTCTTCGGCCCGGCGGTGTGCATGTCTTTGTAGATTTCGCGGTCATAGGTTTCCTGATAAACCACCAGGCCCTCGCTGCCGGCTTTCACCATGCGCTCATACTCCGGTGCCTCCATGGGGCCGACCTCGATGCCGATGGTGGGCACAAAGTCGCGGATGGCGCGGATGCACTCCTCTAGGTAACCGTTGCTGACAAATTTGGGATGCTCTCCCGCGACGAGCAGGATGTTGCGAAAGCCCTGATCCACCAGATGTCGGGCTTCTTTGACCACCTGATCAATCGTCAGCGTGACGCGCATGATGCTCGCATTGTCCCTCGAAAAGCCGCAGTAGGAGCAGTTGTTCACGCATTCGTTGGAGACATACAGCGGCGCAAACATGCGCATCGTGCGGCCGAAATTCCGCCGCGTCACCTGCCGTGCCTCGCGCGCCATGGCTTCGAGTTGAGCCGGAGATCTTACCTCCAGCAGCGACCAAAATTTGGCCATCAAGGCTGACTTGCGCTCCGGCAGGGCATCGAGAATGGGCAGAAAAGCGGACGGCATAGGGTGGCAGGGGGCGCTCTCTATACGTCGGCTGGCCACAGGTGCAACGTCGCGGATTCACGCAAACACGGCGTCGAGGCTTGCGCCCTGCGCGGAACCCGCCAAGATGCGCGTCCATTTTATGAGCGACTTCAAACTACTGGTGACTGGCTGCAAAGGCCGCATGGGACAGGCTGTGATCGATGCGGCTGACGCACAGGGCGTGCCGGTCGGCGCCGCCATCGACGTCGGCGATTCGCTGGCCGCTGCCTTGGAGCTGAGCCACTGCGTGATCGACTTCACCTCCCATCATTTTACCGATGAACTGCTCGCCGAGTGCCTGAAGCAGAAGAAGAGCATGGTCATCGGCACCACCGGCCACACCTCTGATGAGCTGGCCCGCATCAAGGAAGCCTCGAAAACCCTGCCCATCGTTTTTGCCTCCAACTTCAGCGTCGGCGTGAACACGCTCTTCTGGCTCACCCGTAAGGCCACGGAACTGCTCGGCCCTGATTTCGACCTCGAAGTCATCGAGATGCACCATCGCCTGAAGAAGGACAGCCCCAGCGGCACCGCCCGCACCCTCGTCGAGATCCTCGCGGACGTGCGCGGCCTGGAGTATGACAAAGACTGCCGCCATGGCCGCTTCGGCGACGTTGGTGCCCGCACACCCAAGGAGATCGGCGTCCACGCCATCCGTGGTGGCGATGTCGTCGGTGACCACACCGTCGTCTTTGCCAATGTCGGCGAGCGTGTCGAGCTCACCCACAAAGCCAGCAGCCGTGACACCTTCGCCGGTGGAGCCGTGCGCGCCGCCCGCTGGCTCCATGGCAAGCCCGCTGGTCTCTATGACATGCAGGACGTGCTGGGCCTGAAGTAGGCGTGGGAAGGCGGAAGTTGACAGTAGCTGAAAGGCGCTACTCGCCGTTTACAGTGGTTGACCGTTGTTTACGGGAGCTGCGGCAAATGTTAGATCGCTCTGGATACTTCAAGCAACCGTCAACCAGCGTAAACTTCAGTTCCGCTTCCTACCTCATCGCCATCGGAACGAATCTTGGGTTCTGAGACTAGGTCTGGGTCATCAAGTTTATGCACTTGTGGTATGAGAAAGGTCCGGTGCGTTTTCAGAAATGGCCTGTAGTGACGTATGTGGCTCATGCGAGTTCTTCACCTTCTCACTACCCTTTGTTTTGCCTCCACGCTTCTCGCCGCACCTCCGGGGGCCACGCCACTGTCACCTCCGGCACCGCCCAAGACCCTCGCGCCGCATCTTCCGGCGAACTGGAAAGTCGGCACTGCCACGCTGAAGGTCACACCGCAAAAGATGCTGTGGATGGCTGGCTACGCGGCGAGAAAAAAACCAGCAGAGGGGAAGGTACAGGAGCTTTTTGCCAAGGCGCTGGCGCTTCAAGATGAACAGGGAAACAAGCTCGTTTTCGTCACGCTGGATCTCATCGGCGTCCCGCAGCTCATGCGCCGTGCGGTGGCCGCAGAGGCGGAGAAGCAATTCAAGCTCCCGCAGGCCAATCTCGTCATGAATGCCTCGCACACGCACAGCGGGCCCTCTTTGCGCACCACGCCGCTGACAGAGGCTGAGAAGGACAACCCGAAGGCGAAGGATGCCTGGGAATACACGCATAAATTGCAAAGCGACCTCGTCGCCCTCATCGGCAAAGCCTTGACGGACATGCAACCCGCACGCCTCACCTGGAACAAGGCCCGCTGTGGCTTCGCCATGAATCGCCGTCGTGATTACACGCTGCCGCCGGATCATCCGAATGCGAATAAGGCTCCGAATCCGAACGGTCCGGTCGATCACGAGGTGCCTGCGCTGCGTGTGGAAGCCCCGGACGGCACACTGAAGGCCACGCTCTTTGGGTATGCCTGCCACAACACCTCGCTCGGCTTTTACAACTGGTGCGGCGACTACGCGGGCTTTGCTCAAGAATACCTTCAGGAGCATCGCCCGGGCTTCACCGCCTTGTTTTTGATGGGCTGCGGCGGCGATCAGAATCCGTATCCGCGCCGCAGCGATGTCGTTCCAGGTGTTACCGATCTCGAGCTCTCCATGCAGCATGGTCGCTCGCTCTCGAATGCCGTCGAGATTGCGCTCAGCGTTAATCCGCTTGCCGTCGTCGGGCCGATCCGCGCCGCGTATGAGGAGATCAAGCTCAGCTACGCCAACAAGAAACGCGAAGACCACGACTATCCCGTGCAGGTGATCAAGATCGGCAAAGATCTGACCTTCATCACGCTTGGTAGCGAGGTGGTGGTGGATTACTCGCTGCGCTTCAAACGCGAGTTCGCAGGCGAAGCGGGTGTGTGGGTGGCTGGTTACTCGAATGACTACACCGGCTACATGCCCAGCCTCCGCGTGCTCAAAGAAGGCGGCTACGAAGCCGCTGCCGGATGGGCCGAGGATGTCGAGGACCGCATCGCTAACAAAGTCCACGAGCTGTACAAGAAGCTGGATTGATCACTGCGCCGGGCGTGGTCCGGGCGGTGGCCCCTTGCGCCGCTTTTCAGGATCTTCGGGCGTCATGCCGATCATGATATCCCAGGTTCCCACCAGTCCATCGTTGGCAGGTTTGAACTCGCGAATGACCGAGAGCCTCTGGGCTTCGTCGCGGATGCTTTTCAGGATGCCATCCTTCTCATTCTGCGGTTCGCCTGCCATATAGAGCTGTGTGGTGAGCATGCGTTTGCCGTTTTGCATGACGGCGATGTGATAATGCCGTGTGCGTCCGGTGTAGAGGCCGGGCTTGATGCTACGGAAGCGATATTCGCCTTTCTCGTTCGTGGTGATCTTGCCAAAACCCTGGAATTGTGGATCACGTTTCTTGCCTTTCTGCGTGCCGCGACTGTGGATGTAACAGCCATTGTTGTCGGCCTGCCAGAGTTCGATCACGGCGTCAGAGATGGGCTTGCCATCGACATTGAGGAGACGTCCGCCGAACTCAGTCACGATGCCACCCGCAGGTGCTTTTCCACCGACGATCTGCGTCAGGTCGTTGTCCTGATCGAGCGGCAAATGGTCCGGGTAATAGGGGCCTTCCGTCGCACGAGGTGTCAGCGTGAGTGCCTCGGCATAAACGCTGCTGGTGATGATTGCGCCAGTGGTGAAGAGCAGGCTTTGCAGTAGCTTGCGGCGGCTTTGCGGAATGTGGAAAGGATGAAGGAGCGAGTTCATGAGCTGTCTTGTTGCAACTTCAGTCTTTCCACAAGGTTGCGATTGAAGTTGATCACTCTGGCTTCACCAAGCTCATGCGTCCCTGCGCCGTGACCTCATACCAGCCTGGAAAGCCACGCCACGAGACTTTGCCCTTCGAATCAGT
>CANHTV010000176.1 GCA_947463285.1 Verrucomicrobiaceae bacterium
CGCCAAAGCCCATGATCGCCATTCCTGTCGCCATGCCGGGGCGGTCTGGGAACCACTTCATCAGTGTCGAAACCGGAGCGATGTAGCCTAGGCCGAGACCGATGCCGCCGATCAGGCCGTAACCGGCATGCAGCAGCCAGAGTTGATGAAATTTAACCGAGAACGCGGCCAGGACGAGTCCGGTGCAAAAGCAGGCCATGCTGGCGATCATGGTTTTTCGTGGGCCGCTGCGTTCCACCCATTTGCCGAAAATGGCGGCTGAGATCCCTAGTAAAGCTAGGGCTATGGAATAAGCCACGCCGACATCAGCCTCGGACCAATCCCCAGCTGCGGGAGTTGTCACGCCAAGAATCTTCGCGAGCGGTTTTTTGAAAACACTGAAGCCATAGACCTGGCCGATACACATGTGAACGGCTATCGCGGCAGGAGGGACAAGCCAACGATTGAATCCAGGCTTGGCGACTGTGGCTTCTCGGGAAAGGAATGACATGATGAAGAAAGAAAAGTTGTAGAGGAAAACCCTCTGCCTTAGCAAAGCTTTCTTTTTTTGCTGCCAGGATTAATCCTGCGTGGATCTTGGATAAAGCGGCAGGTCTGGAAATAAAACAGTCTGCGAATTCATGACGTAGGTCTCGACAGCGGCACGTTCTTTCATCCAGTTAGCCAGGCTTTTGACATAGATCGGAACGGTGTTTGGACTGATGCGCTCATCCGTAAATGCCATAATGTTGGTTTTGTATTTACCGCCTTTGTCTGGCACTATTTCGGGGAGCTTGTACATCTTGCGGCGCTCTTCATAAGAATCTTCATGCCAAAAGTGCTCATTGTTTTGCATGTCCATGCCGCAAAGAACGATTTTTTGATAACCCATTTGGTAGGCCCATGACATGAGTAAGCCAACGGTGGATCGCCATTTCGGAACGAGGGGGGCGATTACGCCATGCTTCAGCAGACCAAGAGTCTCGGTATGGCGAAAGAGTTTTTCAGGCTTGATTGCGCAGCGTGAAGAGATGGGGTATTCCCTAACATAAAAGAGTTCATGGGACTTTAAAAAGTCCAGTTCAGGCAGTTCTCCCAGTAGCAACTTGCCTTCCGCAAAATAGTCACCTCGAATCAAAAAAGGAACCCTGCTGTAGGCTTCGCTTCGTGTGGTTATAAGATGCAGCAAGGCTTTGCATTTGACGAACTGGACGAAATAGTATGTGGGAATGAAATCGTGCGCCATCCAGCGGTTAAATCCAACGGAGTCACATTGAGCGATGTGTTCCCATTCGTTTGGTTTGATTAAATTGATGCTAGGACCTGATCCTAAAATGAAGAGTGTGTCGGACTTTTTATGCTTGAGGATTGTTTCGTTTAGCTCTATGCCATGCCACTTAGAATACTTTTCCGCCATGTCCGACCCGCCATTTGCGATGGAGATCGTGTAATTGAATCCTTGCTGATCCCTAAAGCGTCTTTTCCAGCGGAACAGCCTTTGAATTAAAGTTAAAAAGCGTGATAGCATGAGTTACAAGACCCCTTGGACTGCAATTGTGAACAAGTCAACTTCGGGGGGCTTGTAGGCTCTTTGTTTCACACTGGGTGGCGGACGAAGTCATGCGCCAAAAACGAAGCGGCTTTTTATTGCTCACCCCTTTAGGTTTTACCCATGTCTCTATACACAGTCCAGCCGGGAGATAACGCCAGCAAAATCGCCCAGAAATTTGGCATGAGACTGGGGCAGTTTCAGAAGATCAATCCTGAACTCGTCGAGTGGGGCTCAGGGAAATGGAAGGTGCTCTTTCCTGGGCAGATCGTGAATGTCAAAGGCGCGGTGACTGGATTGCCCGCAGATGCGCCAAGTAATAGCCCGGCCAGTTTTTCAGCACCACCGCCATGGATGCAAATCGCCATTATGGAGCAGGGCGTGCAGGAATGGGCGCAGGGGGACAATCCCCGAATCCTCGAATATCTGAAGAGTTGCGGCATCAGCGGCAGCCTGCTGAAGGATGAAACAGCCTGGTGTGCCGCCTTTGTAAACTGGTGCATCAAGCGCTCCGGCTATCAGTCTCAGGGCAGTGCCAAAGTTTCTAATTGGTGGGGTTGGGGCCGCCCGGTAGCAGCTACCTACGGTGCTATTTGCATCACTCAGCCACTCACTGCAGATCAGGCTAACAGCGGCCACATCGGTTTCCTTCATGCGATGGATGCCGCCAATGTCTGGCTGCTCAGCGGCAACTCAAAGAACCAAGTGCGCATCGCCGCCTATCCAAAAAACAAGCTGATCCACAACGCGCCCTATCGCTGGCCATTTTAAGCTTTCAAAAAGCGGCCGGTAAGACTTTCTGCCACTCGCATCAAGTCTTCCGGCGTGCCGGTGGCGACGATGTGACCGCCTTCATTGCCGCCGTTGGGGCCGAGGTCGATGATCCAGTCGGCACAGCGGATGACGTCGAGATGATGCTCGATGACGATGAGCGTATTCCCTGCATCGCGGAGGCGGAAGAGCACGCCAAGCAAGGTCTGGATGTCGGCAAAGTGCAGGCCGGTCGTCGGCTCATCGAGCACGTAAAGCGTACTGCCTGTGGTGCGGCGTGCGAGTTCGGCGGAGAGCTTGATGCGCTGGGCTTCGCCCCCGGAAAGCGTGTTCCCTGCCTGACCGAGCCGGATGTAGCCGAGGCCGCATTCTTCCAGTGTGGTGATCTTGGTGGCGATGGCACTGGCTTTGCCAAAAAATCGCGCGGCCTCGCTGACGGTCATCTCCAATACTTCGGCGATGTTACAGCCCTTAAAGGTGATCTCCAGCGTCTCGGCGTTGTAGCGTTTCCCATGGCATTGGTCGCAGGTGACATAGACATCGGCCAGGAAGTGCATGTCGATTTTGATCTGGCCATCGCCCTGACATTTCTCACAGCGTCCACCGGGTGTGTTGAAGCTGAAACGACCTGAGTCGTAGCCCCGCACACGCGCAAGAGGAAGCTGGGCAAACAACTCGCGGATAGCCGTGAAGGCTCCGGTGTAGGTCGCCGGATTACTGCGCGGGCTGCGGCCAATGGGTGATTGATCAATGACGACAACTTTATCAAAGAGGTCGAGCCCCGTGATGCGCTCGTGTTTGCCGGGCTCGTCCTTGGAATTGTAAAAATGCCGCTGCAGGGCGCGCATGAGCACTTTGTTCACCAAGGTGGATTTGCCACTGCCAGAAGGTCCGGTAACACAGGTGAAACAGCCGACAGGAAAGCTGGCGGTGACGGAGCGAAGGTTGTGCTCTGTGGCTTTGTGGATGGTGAGAGAGTTCTCCGCCGAGCCAAAGAGGCTGCTTTGAGGAGAAACTCGCCCAGACGGTGCTTTGATCTTCTTCGCAGCGCTAAGGTAAGCCCCGGTGAGGCTTTCCTTCTGCCCCATGACTTCTTGAGGTGTGCCTTGAGCCGTGATTTTGCCACCATGCACGCCAGCGGCTGGGCCGAGTTCGATGACATGATCAGCGGCGCGCATCATGGCTTCATCATGCTCGACGACGAGCACGGTATTCCCGAGATCGCGCAGGCGGAGCAGTGAGCGGATGAGTCGCTGGGTGTCAGAGGGGTGCAGGCCGATGCTTGGCTCATCGAGCACATAAAGTGCGCCAGACAAACCCGCGCCGATCTGTGTGGCCAGGCGGATGCGCTGCATCTCACCGCCGGAAAGAGTGCCGCTTTCGCGATTCAGTCCAAGATAGCCGAGCCCGACTTGCTCCAAGAATTCCAGCCGCTTCACGATCTCCTTTTGCAGCTCTCCGACATAGGCCCGCTGAAGCTCGGTGACTTCGAGCGCCTGCATCCATGACAAAGCGGTGCGGATGGCGAGGGAGCTGTAGTCGTAAATGGAGAGACTGTTCTTTGTTGCTGGTTCTTGGTTCTTGGTTGCTGACAACGAAGAACCAGGAACGACGAACAAAGAACTTAACTTCACCGCCAACGACTCCTTCCGCAGCCTCCGCCCTTCACAGGCCGGGCACGGCAGTGGATTCATGAAGCGGGTGATCTGGGTGCGCAGGGCTTCGCTCTCGGCGTTTTCGTGGAGACGCTTCGCTTCATTCAAGAGGCCTTCGTAGGGATTGGCGAGGCTGCGTTTGTTCGCGCTGGTGGCCCAGCCGGTGGCGATGGCTTCTTTGCCGCTGCCGTGAAAGAGAGCATCTTTGAAAGGCTTTGGCAGCGATTTGAACGGAGCCTCCATCGAGACGCCGAAATGCTTCGCCAGGGCTTCGATGCTAAGTTGTTGGATCAGCTTCAGCTTCGGATTCCGTGCCCACCAGCTCTTCACCGCGCCTTCTTTGAGCGAAAGCTCCACATCGGGCACGATCAATCCTGGATCGGGTGCCATGCGCGAGCCGACACCTTCACAGGTCGGGCAGGCGCCGACGTTCGTGTTGAAGGAGAAATGCTGGGGCGTTAGCTTCTCCATGAGGTAGCCCGTGCGAGGGTTGGCATACGATGTGGTGAAGGTCATCACTTCCTCCGCGCCATCGCTGCCGACGAGGAACTGCACTTCACGTTCATTCCATTTCAGAGCGGCCTCGATGCTCTCCATGAGACGCTGGCGGACGCCTTCGCGGATGACGACACGATCCACCACGACCTCAATTCGATGCTCCATGCCCCGCTCCACTTTGAGAGTCTCATCCAGCTCCACGATTTCGCCATCCAGCCGGATGCGGACGAAGCCCTGCCGCCGCAGTTTTTCAAAAGTGGTCTTCAGTGTGTCTGATTCCTGAGGCTGAAGCGGGGCCAGCACCATGCAGCGCGTGCCTTCCTTCAGGTCCAAGACTCGCGCGCCGATCTCAGCGGGCGTATTTTTGACCAGGAGCTCGCCGGTTTCAGGATCATGCGGCTGACCGGCCACGGCGTAGAGCACGCGCAGGTAATCGTAGATCTCCGTGACCGTGGCGATGGTGCTGCGCGGGTTAGGCGTGCTGTGGACTTGCTCGATGGCGACGGCGGGAGAAAGCCCCTCGATGAAGTCCACATCTGGTTTCTCAAGCTGATCGAGAAACTGCCGCGCATAGGCCGAAAGGCTCTGCACATAGCGTCGCTGGCCCTCGGCATAGAGCGTGTCAAAGGCGAGCGATGACTTCCCACTGCCGCTGACTCCCGTGAGCACAACTAGACGATGACGCGGGATGTCCACGTCCACGTTTTTGAGATTGTGCTGCCGCGCGCCACGCACGCGGATGAAGTCCTGAGGCATAGTTGTCATCAAGACGCGGCAGCGTGCTGGTGCAAGCCGGAAAGCATTCACATCTAGAGCATCGCAAGTTCAACCGCATGCGTAAAAGCACGCATGTCAGACACACCTCGCACTTGGTTTATCACAGGCTGCTCCAGCGGCTTTGGTCGCAGCATCGCTGAGGCTGCCCTCATCGCAGGAGATCAGGTAATCGCCACGGCTCGCAATATCGCGGATTTGGAGATGCTGGAGCATGTCGGTGCGGGGCGTTGCCATGCGTTGGTGCTTGATGTGACTGACGCGGCGCAGGTGCAAAAAGTGATTCAGGCGGCTGTGCAGATCACAGGCAGGCTGGATGTCATCGTCAACAATGCTGGTTATGGCTTGATCGGGGCCATCGAAGAATGTGGAGATGAGCAAATACGCCGAAATTTCGAAACTAACTTCTTTGGCGCACTCCAAGTGATTCGTAGTGCCCTGCCCATTCTCAGATCACAAAAATCAGGACATATCATCAATATCAGCGCCGCTGCTGCGATCTCCAATTACCCTGGATTTGGCATCTATGGCGCTGCCAAGGCTGCGTTGGAGGCCATGAGTGAAAGTCTGCGCATGGAGGTGCTGACTCACGGCATCAAAGTCACCTTGGTGCAGCCCGGTCCTTTTCGCACCAGCTTCATCGCTAAGGGCATCGACCATGCTAAGCCGATGCCGGAGTATGCAGGCAGTTCGGGCAAATTCGCCGCGTTTCTCAAACAGATGGATGGCAAACAACCCGGAGATCCAGATCGGGCTGCGGCATTGATCATCAAAATGGTTCGGGAAGAAAAGTCGCCGCAACGCTTTCCGTTAGGCAAATACGTCGTGAAAAAAATCCGTGATACTGCCAATAATCGCATCCGAGAACTTGAAGCCTGGGAGCAGGCAGCGGCTGAAACTGATGGTGTTTAGACAACCTGCTGAAGGATCGTCAGGGCACGCTGGACATCTTCGGCGCTGTTATATCCATGAACTGCAATGCGGAGTCGCCCAGCATTGTGCATGACATGGACTTCTGCTTTCTCCAAGGCTGCATGAATTTCTGGGCTTTTTTCATGCAGGAAGGCGACGATGCCGGTGGGGCGACTTTCATGCAGTGAGCAGAGAGGCTTGATGCCGAGATGAAGCAGGCCAGCTTGCACCTTCTGCACGAGAGGATCGGCATGAGCCGAGATGGCAGCGACACCGACACCATCCACGTATCGTAAGGCGGCATTCAGGGCATAGAGGGCCGCAAAATTTGGCATCCCGACCGAAAAACTGAGGGCTCCGGTTTTCGTGACGGCACGCTCGAAGCGATCAGCATCAAAAGCGTTTGCCAGATGATACCAGCCGCCTGCGTGAGTCGTGAGACGCTCTGCATTTTTCCTGGGGATGCCGATGATACAGCCGCCATGAACACCGAGCGTCCACTTATGCGTGCTGCTGATGAGGATGTCTGCATCGTTGCAGTCGAGCACCACACGCCCCAGTGCCTGGGTGATGTCCACGGAGATGAGTGCGTTAGGCGCACACAGGCGCACCATGTCGCGCAGCGGCCGCCAGTCGATGCGATGGCCGTTGTAGAAACTAACAAGCGAGACTTGAACGAGCTTGGTGCGTTCATTGAGCAGCGGTTTTAAATCGGTGTTGTCCAGCTCGCCATCGACAGCTTTCCAAAGCCGAACCTGAGGAGGTTTAACCGCCCTAAGCCAGGGAGTGGCCCCGGCTGGGAAATCGAGATCAGTGACGACCACTTCATCGTGAGTGCTGAGATTCAAGGCTGATGCCAGCAGATTATAAGCCTCTGAACTGCACGAGCAGAAGGATACCTCCTCTGTAGAAAGTCCGAGCATTTTGGCGCTGATTTCTCGGCAGCTTTCCACGGCTACGAAATGACCCTCACGCCCGCGCATTCCGCGCGCCTTGTCCGTCCAGTAAGCCTCCAGGGCCTCTTTTACAGCCAGCGGCGGTATGCTTTCAGCCGCCGTGTTCAGATAAGTGATGCCAGAAAGCGAAGGGAAGTCGCGATGTCGTGAATGTTCAGTAAGCATGAGATGAAAAAGTGATTCGTTTAGCGGCCGATGCACCAGAGGTGCTTGTGTCCGCGGATGAAAAGCTGGCGGTCACTGACGGCGATGGAGCCAATGATTTTTTCGCCAAGAGAGTTTGTCGACATCAACTCAAAGGTGGGGCTGGCTTTGAAGAC
>CANHTV010000177.1 GCA_947463285.1 Verrucomicrobiaceae bacterium
GAACAATCCGATCATCAATTACATCACGGATAACCATCGCCGGAATGAAAACCTGATCATCGTGGCAAGCGGCGGCTCCATCCGCAGCAATGAAACCCAGCCTACCAGTGGCAACACCTGGGTCACCGAAGGTAGCAGTGAGACGGATAGTGTGGACATCTTTCTGGCCAGCCCGCCGGCTTTCCCCGTCACGGTCACACTCGATGCAAATATCCAGATGGGCTTCAATCAAAGCACCTTCTACTTTGACAGCAGTAACTGGAACGTGCCGCAAACCGTGGTGATCAGTGCCATTGATGATACCTTCAACGATGTCGCTCTCGCAGCAGCTGGGAACACGGCCTACAACCAGGCTCAAAACATCCAGTTCCGCTGCCTTGGTGATCCAACCTACCTAGGCACCAATCCAACTCATTCGGTGAACATTTTGGACAACGAAGGTCCAGCGGTGACCATCTCCCAAACAGGCGGTATCACCAGCACCGTCGAAGCCGGAACCACGGACACCTACAGCATCGTCTTGAACAACGCGCCGAATGGTAATGTCGTCGTCACCGCAACTCCAGGCACGGGCACAACCCTCAATGACGCTATAACAGGAGCCAAGAGCTTTACCTTCAATGCTACCAACTGGAACGTGCCGCAGATCGTCACCGTTTTTGCCACTCAAGACACGAGTGTCGAAGGCGCTCATCAGGTGAATATCACCCACGCCATCAATGTGGCTCTCACGACCGACACCACGGGTTACGCGGCAAACAATGCCGGCACTTCCACACTCAGTCTCCAGACCGTGGTGAACAACATCACTGACGATGACAACCGCATCATCGTCGGCTATACCGGACTCGAAACCCGCGTGCATGAAGATGGCAGCAAGAGCGATACTTACAGCATCGTGCTGCGCAGTGCGCCCTCGGGAACCAACACTGTCACGATCACACCCAGTGTAGCAGGTGGCTTTGCTCTGAATGGCCTCGCTATCAGTCCTGCGACGCTGGTCTTCAACAGTGGCAACTTCAGCACGCCGCAGTTCTTCACCCTCACAGGCGTGAATAACAGCATCGATGCCGAGCGCGCCCGCACCGTGACTATTAGCCATACATCTGCCAGCGGTGACGCGAACTTTAATGCTCAGAGCATCCATCAAGTCGCTGTGAGCCAGCTCTCCACGGAGACGCCTCGAATTATATTTGTCGGCAGCCCGAACCTTCATGAGAACGGCAACACGGGCACCTACACCGTCGCGCTGAATCGGGCACCTACTGCAGATGTCATTGTCACTGCCACAGCGAATGCACAGCTTGAAATAGCACCTCCCGTGCCAGTCGGTGGCACTTTAGTCTATGGTCCCAACGTGACGTTGACCTTTACGCCCGCCAACTGGATGAACCACCAGACTGTCACTGTTCGTGCCATTGATGACGCGCAGGTTGAGTCCTTCATCCACTACAGCGGCGAGGTGACCCATACCTCGAGTAGCGCTGACACGACTTTCAATAATGTTTCTCCTCTCTACAAAGTCTTGCCTCTGATCACGGACAATGAATATCCTGCCGTTCGCATCATACCGACAGATGGAAGCACTCTCATCACCGAATCCGGCACCGCAGACACTTACAGCATCGTGCTTAGTCAGGCTCCGACGGCAGACGTGACCGTCAGCATCACGCCGGATGCGCAAAGCACCGTCTCCTCAACCAACGTGACCTTTACCTCGGGCAACTGGAGCGTGCCTCAGACCATCACCGTGAGCGCCGTCAATGATGGCACCACGGAGGGCAATCATAGCAGTACCATCACCCATGGCAACGCGGTTAGCACCGACCCCGCCTTCAGCGGCCTGCCCACTCCAGTAATCACTGCCAGCATCACGGATAATGATGGGCCGCAGGTGCAAATCGTTGAGTCGAGTGGCAGCACCGCCGTCACTGAAGCGGGTGCCAATGACACCTTCACCATCGCTCTGAGTCAGGCACCAAGCGCGAACGTGACCGTCACCTTCAGCCCTCCTGTTTATATTATCCCGCCGCCTGCCTACGCCAAGCAGGTCGGCTATTACACCAGCGATCTAGCTGGCTCGAATCAGCAAAAAGACCGCATTGTGATGGATTACACGGAATTGATCCTTCTTTACCGGAACACTTTCTATGATCACCTTGAAGGTGTCTATGGTGTCGGTGCCATTCCTCTGTTGCCAACCGATGTGAATCTGCAAAATGCTCACTGGGCCGCAACGAAGGCCATCGTGGATAAGACAGATCTCTGGTGGGCTGGTGGCAGCCTCCAAGCACGCAATCCTGTCTTGATCGAGCCTAATCAGGCTCTTCCAAGTCCGTTGCCAGGGGGGAATCCTCGCCAAGCGCTCATGGAGTGTATTTACCAGCTCAACGGCGGCTCCAACAGCCTGGGCACGACGCGCTATGAGCCAGAGATCGTCTTTGATCCGAAGAACCCGCCGAACACCACCTTTGCCAATGAGATCCGCGACCGCTGCCGCTGGATCGGTTACCTGAACTCCACCGTCATGCCGGGCTTCGTCAGTCATTGATTTAAAACAGAGAACCTCGAACCGAGAATATCCCTCATGAACATTTTCATCCGCAAACAAGAAGACCGCAGCAAGCCAAACCGTCGTGATTTCCTGCTCCAGAGCAGTGCCGCTTCTCTTGGATTGACCTCGATTGTTAATAGCATCTCTCAACTCAAGCTCATTGGCAGCGCGGCGGCTCAAGGCGCGGGTGACTACAAGGCGCTCGTCTGCTTTTTCCTTAATGGAGGTAACGACTCCAACAACCTGCTCATTCCGGCTGGGGCCAGTACTGCCCGCACCGCTTATGAGGCGGGGCGTGGGGCTACCGTTCTGGCTATTCCAGATGCTAGTTTCGATTTCACTCCGGCCAATGCTGCCAATGGTTACTGGACCGGAAGTGCTAATAGCACGGCTGCGGTGAGTTCTCGCATCGACACGCTCAATGACGGAGCCTACGATCCGAGTACCGGCTACACCGGCAACAATATGGCTCTCCATCCCGGTGCCTATCCGCTGAAGACCATGTTTGCTGATGGCGATCTCAGCTTCATCGCCAATGTCGGCACACTCGTCGGCGCGCAGGCCGTGACACGCACGAATTTCAACACATTGCCTGCGGCGGCCAAGCCGCCACAGCTTTTCTCCCACTCCGATCAGCAGGTGCAGTGGCAGTCATCCCTTCCGGACGTGCCTTTCTCCCGAGGCTGGGGCGGAAAGATTGCCGATCTTTTGCAAGGGCTTAACGCGGGTGACCTCAGCATGTCGGTCTCCATCGCTGGGGTGAACAGCTTCCAGGTCGCCTACGACCAGCCAGCCTACTTCATGAATAGCTCAGGTAGTGTCTCTGCGCTTACCGGCTTTAATTCTACGGCTCATCCTTATGGTAGCAGCCTGCGCAATACCTCCCTTCAGCCTCATTATAACAACGCAGTTCCTGCTCCCTCGAATAAGTATGATCCACTGGCTGCGTTGCGCTCTGGAGGTGATCCCCTCGCTGGTACAAACTATCAGCATAGCTCCGCTGGCTGGAGGCTGCGCGCTATCGAGCAGATCATGGCCATGCAGCATGCCAGCCTCTTTGATGAAGGCTATAACACAGCTCCGGAGAGCGCTCGCATCACCGAAGGTCTCGTCGGCAATGCCCTGGCACAAACCGCAAACGCAGATGGTACCAGCTCCCTTGATGCCCATTGGAACAACTGGTTCCAAAACGGCCTCTTCAATCCCCGCATCCCAGACATTGCCAACCAGATGAAGGTCGTCGCTCGTCTTATCGCCGGACGCAGTCAGCTAAGCAACACGCGCCAGATTTTCTTCGTCCAGCTCGGTGGCTGGGACACCCACACCACCCAGATTCCAGGCCAGACTACAGCTGGCCACTATGGTCTCGTGAATCAAATGAGCCGGGCCATTCGTGCCTTTAAAGATGCGATGGTGCAGATCGGCATGTGGAACAATGTCATGCTTTTCAGCGCTTCGGACTTCAATCGAACCTTTACTCCTAATAAGAGCGACAACAGTGCAGGCTCCGACCACGGCTGGGGCGGTCACATGTTCGTCGCGGGGGGCGCCGTCAAAGGCGGCCAGATTTGCGGCAAGTTCCCCAATCTCACCGTCAATGGCGGCATCGACTGCACCGGCAACCGTGGACGCTGGATCCCCAGTACCTCGACCGATCAGGTCTTTGCCAGTATATCGAAGTGGTTTGGTTGTTCGGACTCGCAGATCCAGACTGTACTGCCAAATTTCACCCGCTTCCAGGCAGATCTCAGCAACGGTACACTCGTCAGCAAGAACCTCGACTTTATCGACTACAGCGTTTGAGTTTCAGAGCAGCCCTTCGTTCGAAGGTGTCATTTGTGTGCTCTGAAAAAGCAGCCTAAGCCGTTTTCATCGTGTTTCCCAAGCGTCCAGGTCCCTATTTAATCGCGTTTCTCCTCATCCTGCTGATCGTTTTAGCTGTTTGGCTGTTTCAGGCATTGACCTCTGACGTAGTCATTCAGGCTGTCCAAAAAAAGCAGGCGGAGCGTCCAAGGCCAGTCACTCAAGACCCCATTCCTACACCAATGCCGACCAACCCTGGCATTCCGCGTCTGGCACCAGGGTCGATTGATCCTGCCTTGCAAGCACAGGCGGATGGTCTGCATAATTTACAGGAGCCGCCGGAACGTGATTTGGAGATCGTGGCCGACTTCATTAGCACCTACAGCAAGGGTATCGGTGGCAATCCTATTGGTGACAATGCGGACATCACCGCTGCCTTGACTGGCACTCAAGGTCACAAAGGTCGTGTTTTTCCGCAGAATCACCGAGCTATCAGAAATGGTCAGCTCATCGACCGCTGGGGAACACCGTTTTGGTTTCATCCTAATTCTGGTAACCAGATGGAGATCCGCTCGGCTGGGCCAGATAAAGAAATGTTCACTGCTGATGATCTCGTGCAAAACCCCAGTCCTTCCGGCCTTGGAGTCACTCCTCAAAGTGGTGGTTAAATGTCTGGCAGATTGCCACAGTTGAGCTTCTTGTTTCGAGTCTCATGGAAAAAGCTGAAGCCATCCTGATCGGCCGCAGCCGATTTTCTGAAACTACCCTGATCGTTCAGTGGTGTTGTCCAGAAATGGGACTCTTTCGCACCATCGCCAAAGGCGCCCTGCGTCCCAAGTCTCCCTTTGCAGGCCTTTTGGACCTTTTTGTTTCGGCCGAAATCCGTTTCGGCAGAGCCAAGAACGGAGACCTACACACCCTCACAGAAACGCGCTGGATGAATCCCCGCCTAGGGGTGCGGCAGAGTTACGGGCGTGTGCTCGCTGGCACGTATCTTGTAAAGCTCATCGCCATGGTGGTGGAGCCACATGCTCCGATCCCTGGTATTCATGATCTTCTCACCAAGGCACTGGATTACCTCAATGATCACTCACCCAGTATTGCTTTCGTCGAGCGCTTCGAGCTCCGTTTGGCGGAGGATCTCGGTCTTGTTGGTGAATTCGGCGCTGCTCGTGGAGAGTCAGCTTTGGCCATAGAGGAGAATTTCCATCGGCGACTTCCCGTTCAGCGCCGACAGCTTTTGGAATGGATAAAGACTCATTCACCTTCGTAATGAGGGGTTGGGGAAGGGGGTGAGGACATCTCCGAGTTTGCCAAAAGGGTGAATTGTACTAGTATGGTGGCCCCTGGCGGCCATGCCGCAGCGTATTTGACGGACCTGCGAAGATGAAAGCTCTCTCCCTCATAGCCTCCCGAGCCCCCAGCATTTTGATGCTGGTTCTGGCGGTTTCTTTCGTTTCCAGCACCTTCGCTGATGTGACAAAACCGGATGAGAGCCCGGGTTTTATGCGTCGCATTTTCGGCGGTGGAGAGTCTCCTAAGATGCCTTCACCTCCTGCTCCAGAGGAAGTAAAGCAGGCATCCAAGGCTGAACCTGCAACGCAGGGCCCCAAGCCCAAGGTAACAACGATCAAGCCTAAATCCTCCAGCATCACCTCCAAATCCTCATCGTCAAAAACACCAGAGGTCAAAAAGACGACTGAAATGAAGAAGACACCTGCGGCTGCTTCCGAAAAGAAGGGAGACGGTGAATTTGGCCAAGATGATGACGACAAGCAAACCGCTGAGACCAAACCAGTGGCTGCTCCGTCCTCTCTACGCGGAGAGCCAAGTCATCCTCTTCCTCCCTCCCAGCAGGGCGGCGGTTGGAAGCTGATCAAGGTCAACGGACGAGATTATGTGACCGCAGACAGCATCCATCAGTTTTACCGCTTCAGCTCTTACAAGCTAGACGGTTCACATGTGTGGTTGCGCTCTAACAACCTGATCCTCAAGGCGCAGGTGGGGAGCCAGGAAATGCTGATCAACAACATCAAATTCATCCTCAGTTTCCCTGTTCTGGAATCTGGAGGACGTCCGCTTTTTTCCCGTCTCGATCTCTGCAAGCTGATCGACCCTGTCTTGCGCCCGACTTACATCAGTGATGCTGAGCCTTTTGACACGGTGGTGATCGATGCTGGTCATGGCGGTCACGATGCCGGCGCGCGCGGTGTGTATGGTTATGAAAAGGATTTTGCCCTGAAGATGGCTTTTGTGGTGAAGGATTCTTTGGAGAAAAAGGGCTTCCGCGTCATTCTGACCCGTTCAAATGATACTTTCATCACTCTGAGTGGCCGTGTGGCGATCGCCAACGCCACTCCTCGCAGCATTTTCCTGAGTCTGCATTTCAACTCGGGGGGCACAGCAGCTAGTGGGATCGAAACTTTTGCTCTAACTCCCCAGGGAAGCGCCGCCAGCTTGGAACGCGGAGGTGGTTACAACGCTAATGGGCTGACTGGGAATAGCCATGATTCGGCCAATATTGCACTGGCTACTGCGGTTCATGCGATGGTCATCAGTCGTTTTAAATTTGTCGATCGCGGTATCAAGCGCGCCCAGTGGAGTGTCCTCACAGGCTGTAAGCGTCCGGGTATTCTTTTCGAAGGTGGTTTTGTCACCAATGGCAACGAGTGTCGCCTGATTGCTTCCGATACTTATCGTCAGTCCGTTTCTGGAGCCATTGCTGACGCTGTGGTGAATTACCGCACAGCTTTGCGCGGAGCGATCACGAATCGTCGGTAATCCACTATCATTCGCCGACCACGCTGATGACAATGCTTCGCTTGTGTGGCGCGCGACGGTGTTCAAAGAGAAAAATGCCCTGCCAGGTACCAAGAGAAAGTTGGGCATTCATGACTGGGACGACTTCGCTGGTCCTTGTCAGTGCCATACGAAGATGGCTCGGCATGTCATCCGCTCCTTCGTAAGTGTGAATAAAATACGGTGTGTTTTCCGGCACTAGATGATCAAAAAAGGCATGGAGATCCGTGCGCGCAGAGGGA
>CANHTV010000178.1 GCA_947463285.1 Verrucomicrobiaceae bacterium
AACTACGAAACGAAGACAAATCTCATCGCTAAACTGATGTCGGACAACAGCTTCTTGCCTGCATTCTTACCTTCCGCTGCTATCGATGCCTACGCTTTTGGCATCGGCTTTGCACTCATCATCGTCGGCATCTGGGTCGTTCTAGGCATCTTTAGCGAAGTTTCTCTTCTCGCTGCTGGACTGACATTCCTCTCTCTGGGCCTCGGTCTTGCTGCGCTTCCTGATGACACCGAACTCTGCGTCAACATCGGCATTGGTGTGATGATGGTCTTCCTCGCTCTCAGCACCGTTAAGCACGGCTTCATCTCGCTGGATGGCATCCTCCGCCGCAAGAAGAAAAGCGCTGACGCCTGATCCCTTCGACAGGACGTAAACCTCGCATCTATCGTATGAGCACCGAGATCACCCCACCCCAGACCACCGGCCTGTCCCGGTTCATGGACCGCCGCTCCTTCATCCGCACCAGTGCGGTCTCAGGAGCAGGCCTTTACCTTGCCACCAGCAAGAGCGCCATTGCCCAGGGCGAAAAAGCGGGCCGCACCATCAAATGCGCCCTCGTCGGCTGCGGAGCTCAAGGCGACCGCCTTCGAGTCGCTGCCTCCAAGATCCCAAGCGGCATCGAATGGGTGGCCGTCTGCGACATCTGGAAGTATAATCGCTCCCCAGTCGCACGCCGCATGGCCTATGAAAACAAGCACCAGGTCTCCGGCCCGGTCGCTGAATATGAGACCATCGAAGAAATGCTCGATAAGCAGCCTGAAATCGAGGCCGTCTTCATCGCCACCCCTGACCATCTCCACGCCCCCTTCTCACGTCTCGCTCTCTCCAAGGGTAAGTCGGTGTATTGCGAAAAGATGATGTCCAACACCATCGAAGGTGCCCGCGATATGGTCAAAGCAGGTCGTGAATTCAATGGTATCTTTCAGATCGGTCATCAGCGTCACTCCAACCCGCGCTACATCCATCTGCGTGAAAAGATCATCAAAAAAGGCCTCTTGGGCCAGGTGACACACTGCTATGGTCAGTGGAATCGCGGCGTCTCCGCTAGCAAGCCTCTCGGTATTCCAAAGAACCAGGAAATTCCGACGGAAATGCTCGCGAAGTATGGCTTCGACAACATGGAGCAATTCCGCAACTGGCGCTGGTTCGCCAAATACGGCGGCGGCCCTATTTCCGACCTTGGAGCCCACCAGATCGACATGTTCAACTGGATGTATGAAACCACACCCGTCTCGCTTTTCGCCACGGGTGGTGTGGACTACTACGATGGAACCATGGGCCCCGATGGCACTCCGAAAGCCAAGTTTGAGCTGCCGGACAACGTCATGTGCCTCTATGAGTACAAGACAGCTCAAGGTACCATGCGTGCTTATTATCAAGTGCTGACCACTACCGGCAGCCAAGGCTACTACGAGAAGCACATGGGCGTCTCCGGCTCTGCCATCATCTCCGAAAGCCCGACCTACAATCAGGTTTATGCCGAGCCATCGAATGACTGGAGCGAATACGCTACTGGTGACGATCCGATCCTCGTCAAATCACCTGACAGTGTGAAGAACAAGTTCTGGGAGCATCCGCGCAACTGGGCCAAGCCAGCACCGAAGTCCTACAACGTCACTGGCGTCGCGAAAGCGGTGGCCGATGCCCGCGAATCCAAAGCTCTCGATCCTTGGGAAATCCCGGTCATTCTCGATGTGTATCCCCACACTCCACACGTGGCGAACTTCATCGAATCTGTGCAGCAGAAGGACCCCAAAAAGCTGACATGTAACGTCATGGATAGCTTCAAATCCTGCGTCACCGTCCTCAAGGCCTACGAATGCCTTAAGAACGGCCAAAAATACAACTTCACCCAGGCTGACTTCGAAGTCTGATCTTTGATTCTCAGTCGTCGGAATCACACATACACCAAACCATCCCCCCATCCCTCGCATGAAATACACAACCTCCGCCCTCCTCCTGCTTTCCTTGGCGCTCACATCCTGTGGCGACAAGAAAGACGCTGCCAAGCCAGCCGACGCAGCCGCTAAACCAGCTGCTGCCGCGCCAGCCGCCGCTCCCGCCGCCCCTGCAGGTGACCAGGAAGAAATCAAAATTGAGTTCCCAAAACCGATGTTCATCGGCACCCCAGTGCCAGCCAAGCTGCCAAATCTTGAAACTCCTGATCCATCCAAGATCATCAAGACTTTCATGGCACCCAAGGGCACCGTAAACCTTGCCAAGGATAAGCCAGTCACTTCCAGCGATCCAGCTCCGATCATCGGCGACCTGCCTCTCGTGACCGACGGTGACGCTGATGGTTCTGACGGTTGCTTCGTCGAGCTCGCCCCTGGTCCACAGTGGGTTCAGATCGACCTCGGTGCATCCACTTCCGTCGGCAAAGTCGCCATGTGGCACTACCACAAGCAAGCTCAGGCCTATGTTGACGTGGTTGTCCAGCTTTCTGACGACGCCGAGTTCAAGACAGGCGTGACCACCATCTTCAACTCTGACCACGACGACACTCTGAAAATGGGTGCTGGCAGTGATCCAGCCTACATCGAGACCAACCACGGTCGCGTGATCGACGGCAAAAACACCAAGGCACGTTACGTGCGCCTGACCAGCAATGGCAACACCTCCAACGAGATGAACCATTACTGCGAAGTCGCCGTCTATGGCGTTCCTGGCAAATAATTCGATAACAATTTGTTAATCACCGACCGCCGCCGGACTCCATCCTGCGGCGGTTTTTTTATGCCTCGATTCCGTGCTTCCCACCTTGCGGGCTTTGTAGTAAAAACATCGATCATGCGGTTTCCCGTCATTTTCATGCTTGGATTTTTCTCCCCTGCTCTCATGTGGGGGGAAAACCCTTTTGAGCAAGCCGCACGAATGCGAGAAGCTGCCCGGCAAAAGGCTTTTGATCGGGGGCAAAAAACGGCACTACCAGCAGCGGAGAAGCGTGAAAAAATTGCAGGCCAGACAGACATCCGGCGCAGTGTTTCTCGCTCGGCTGATTCACAAATTATTTCCCAGGACGCACCTTCCGCCAATGTTTACAATCGTGTCATGGAAATGGGGAGGTATTTCAAGGCATCCAAGGGGGCGCTCCCAAATGCCAACGACACCCATATCAACACCCCCGCCGCTACGGAAATGTATGACAAGGAAGCGGAACGTCTTTATCCAGATCTCAAAAAGTCAGATTCGGCCTTCTCCATGCGTCATGCCGTCATCAGCCGATGGGTGGACACACGCCAACCACCACTAGCCAAAGATTCAAGGCGCAAACTCCTCATCGCTCACATGGTTAGCCTAGAACTCAAGGGGCACTTGCGTGAAGATGAATACCACATCGGTCTGAATGTTGCGACCATGCCACCCATCACAGAATCGCCCGAATTTCTAAAGTGGAACACTTTTGAAATAACCGTGAATGAGACCAAGGCACGCCTTCCTGACGGCCAAACAGGCACCTTCACAGCTGGTGTCTTTGGCGGGTCTGACTGCATCACTTGGAAACACGATGGGATTGAGCAAAGCATCAAAATCCCCCTGGCAAGTAAAGGCGTAAGCCGTCTTCCTGGAGGCAAGAACAAGAAATACATGCGGCAAGAAACCTTAAAACAAGGCTGGCGGTTCACTTTCCTGCCCTAACATGGATTTTTCATGAGGGAGCTGCTGCAAACCTCGGAATGTCCATCCCCGAGGCGTTGAACTTGTTTTGAATGACGTCGAGCACCGACCAATGAACTCAGCCATTTAAAGACTGCGCCCTCGTTGTTGCCTGCGGCCCCAGTTAAGGCATCTCCCTCATCGCTTTCTGTCTGCGTCAAGGCTGCATGCACGAGCTTTGCAGCGTTTTTGCAATGTGGATAATGAATCATCCGCAAAAAGCCAACATGTTCAGTTTTCAGACTCCCTTCACTTTTTCTTAAAGCGGGCTGCGCGCAGATCCTTTTCACAATCAACATCGGGTGACGTGGCAGGACCAGTGAGATCCACGGGCTGATTGAAGAGATAATGCCAGACGGCCTCATGAGCCAGCTTGCCATCAGCGGTTTTCACAGAGGCACTGCCGGGGACGACACTTGAATGTGCGCGACGATCATCATTTTTAACATCGCCGGCAGTGATCAGACGGCGCGTGTTTTGATAGGGCGGCGAAACTTTGTCCACATCAACAATCGGTCCATTCTCGCCGAGGCCAAGCAGCTCCCACGAGCGGCAGTAATGGTCGCCAGACCAGCCACCATCCAGCACATGACTGAAACCAAAGAAACGATTGCTGGGGGTGGCTGAAGGCAGGGCCTGCCAGGTCTCATACTGATCACGCGGGCCGCAAAACATGACGACACGGTCCACCTTTTGATGCTTGGCAAAACGCGCCGCCGTGGTGCTGCCGTGGGAGGAGCCGGAGATGATCACTCGATCCCATCGCAAGCCCTGAGTTTCGGGATTGATAAAGAAACGCCATTTTCCTTGGGGGTTTTCTTTGTCCAACCACTTCACCAACTGATAGGCACGCTCCATCATGCCATCAGGCTTCGGGATGCTGACGACCTCGCTGAAATCTTCCCCCGTCGCTGCTTCGAGGCGGATTTCCCCGAGAAAGAGGGAGTCCTCAGGAGGGGGCTCTTTCCCAAATTTACCAAACCAGCCATTGGCGTAATGCACCTGAATCGCGTGCAGTCCGTAGGAGTTCACACGCTCAAAAAGGCCGCCGCTATACCCCATCAGCCAGATCACCAGCTTGCCTTGCGGAGCAACGCTCGTGTCCACGGAGGCGTTTTCCTCATCCGCAGGCTTGTCCTTGCGCTGAAAAACGTAGTCGATCTCGAGATGCTCTTTAGCGCGTGGATCGATGACACTGGCGCGAGCTTTCAGCTGGTAGCGCTGAGGCGTGGGATCATCAAAAACAAGGCGATCCTGCGCCTGAATGAGACCGGAAGTGAGAAGGATGAGGAAGGGGCCGAATGTTTTCATGGGATTGTTTTAGCTCAAAGTTCGTGTCGCTTGGACCCAGGCGGTATCGCCACACCAGCGTCGCGCCTGATCCGCGAGTTCCGCAGCCTCAGCATCCGTGCGGGTGATGGCAAAGACCGTGGAGCCTGAGCCAGACATCAAAGCCACGCGCACCGAGGCATGACCCAGCAGCCAGCTTTTCAGGGCGGGCAGAAGACGGTATTTTTCAAAGACGGGCCGCTCCAGATCATTCACCATCTCGCCCCAAGGCGTGATTTGCTTAGCATAGAGCACACCAGGCAGCTCCTGCGAAGTCAGCCAGTTTTTGTAAGCCCAAGGCGTGGGAATGGGAAAGGCAGGTTTGATCAAAACCAGCGGCAATGACCAAGGGAAGTCCACGGGGACGACCTGTTCACCACGGCCGGAACCATCCGCCGCTGGAGTCTCCAATAAAAAACAAGGGACATCTGAACCAATCTGACTGGCGATTTCTAAAAGAATATCCAAGCTCAGCGGCGAGTTCAAAAGCTGATTACAGCCTTTTAAGATAGCCGCTGCATTGCTACTGCCTCCCCCTAGCCCAGCACCATGGGGGATGCGCTTTTCTAGATGAATCCTCCAGGCTCTCTGCACTCCAGCACGATGCGCAAAGGCCCTCAGCGCCTTGATTGCCAGATTGCTTTCATCCAACGGTATTCCCTCTTGATTGCAGGTCAGAGCTACTGATCCAGGGGTCCCGTCCAGTAGCTCCAGCATTACCGTATCGTGCACTGCGACCTTGCAGAGACGGGTCTGCACCTCATGAAAGCCATCCTCACGACGGCCTAGAACCCGAAGCCAGAGATTGATTTTGGCTGGTGATGGAAGTTCGAGCGTGTTCGACATGCAGAGGTAAATATTGAGCCGGAACCAAGCATTAAAGCCTTCCCATTAAAGCTAACATTCGTCCCGTTCGACCTTTTTCCACGCGGTATGAATAATAGCGAGAGAGGTCTGAAGAAGTGCAAATCCCGCAGTCGGCATAATGCTCAGATAGAATACCATTTTCTAGGCAACTCTGGCGAATTTGCGCCGCGAAATCCACCTCGTATGCTGGCGGGCGAATACAAGGAGCAAGCTGGACTCGGATATCTTCCGGTTTCGCACCAAAAACCTTCTGCATCTGCTGGATTCCCACAGCTGCGATGCCTTGTTGGGAACCATTTTTGCCAGAGTGCAGCACGCCACAGGCGCCTGTCACAGGGTCAGCCAAATAGACCGCACCACAGTCAGCGACATGGATGCCGACCATCAGACCCGGCCTACAAGTCAGAATGCCATCGACGCCAGAGATCGGCTTCGCTGGCGCCTCATGGATCACAGCCACACCGCTGCCATGCACTTGCTCGGCAAGGCAAAGGCTGCCTGGAGAAAAGCCCAGTCTCTCGACCTCCTGCAAATGCCAAGGCATCAGCCTGGCCACGGCCTCCGCTCGCTCCACATCAACGGCGACGTCAGGGTGCCTGAGCGTAAAGCCATGGCGAAAATTTTGCAGATCAGCGAGAAGGGAGAAGGTCATCATCGGAAGCGTATCTTAATAGGTTGAATCAGAAGCGTGGTCATGCTCGTAAAAACCAAATGGCGCAGAACTCAGGGTTCTGCGCCACAAAGAGGACTCAAGAGGGCACTCAGAGAGCCCCAGCTATGACTAAGATCGCACGGAGGCATCACCGAAGCAGATGCCGATGCTGCGTCCTGCACGGACGATCTCGCTGTCTGGGTTGACGACACGAAGCTGGTTCACGGCTTCCTCGATGCTGACATCGCCCACCTGATACTGCTGGTAGCTGACCATGCGGCCAAATTTACCCTGCTCGATCAAGCTAACGGCCATGGCACCAAAACGGACACCGAGGATGCGGTCCAGCGCCGTCGGAGCACCACCACGTTGAAGATGTCCTAGCGTGCAGGAGCGTGTTTCCTTGCCCGTCATGGCCTCGATCTTTTTGGCGACGTGTTCACCGATGCCACCGAGGCGGTCTTCACCTTTGCCTCCGACGTTTTCTTTCTTCAGAAGCTCGCCTGTCTCCATACGCGCACCTTCTGCAACCACGACCAGCGTGCTATGCAGACCACGGGCATCACGCTGGCGGATGGAGTCCGCGACGTGCTCCATGTTAAAAGGAATCTCAGGCAGCAGGATGACGTCAGCACCGCCGGACATACCGCCGTGAAGGGCGATCCAGCCAGCGTGACGGCCCATGACCTCCAGCACGATGACGCGCTTGTGGCTCTCAGCCGTGGTGTGCAGACGGTCAAGGGCATCGACCACCGTGGCGACAGCACTGTCAAAGCCAAAGGTCATCGCCGTGGCTTGGATGTCATTGTCGATGGTCTTGGGCACACCGACGACAGGCACTCCCATGTTGTAAAGTTGCAGA
>CANHTV010000179.1 GCA_947463285.1 Verrucomicrobiaceae bacterium
GGTGGCTTTGGTAAAGCAGGCAGTGGCGGTGGTTTCGGCACCGGCATGGGCATGGGCGCGATGGCTGGTTTCGTCAGCTTGCCGCCTTCGATGCGCAGTCGTTGCTCTCCCCAGGAACGTCTTCAAAAGCTGGCGCAGAATGGTGGTAACCCTGAGTGTGAACGCGCTGTGTCCAGTTCCTTGGAGTGGCTGAAGCAAAAACAAAATCCTGATGGCTCATGGCCTGGACAAAACAAGGCAGCGATGACTGGATTGGCTTTGCTCTGCTACCTGGGACGTTGTGAAACGCCTGAGTCTCCGTTTTACGGTGATACCGTACTCAAAGGAATCAACTACCTCATCGAGCTTTCCAACAAAAACGAGTATGGCTACATCGGTGAAGAAATCAAAAGTGGTGCCAGCACTTATGCTCATGGCATCGCCACATATGCCCTCGGTGAGATGTACACTTTGGCTCGTCTTGGCAGCAAAGAGCTGCCTGGCATGAAAGACGCCTTCGTCAAAGGTGTGAAGCTGATCATCGAGAACCAAAACAAGCGTGGGTCATGGACCTATGGCGGTGTCGAAGCTGGTAAGCCTTATGGCTACAACAAAGACAGTGGCGGGGAGGATCTCTCTGTCGCAGGTTGGCAGTTTCAAGCGCTCAAAGCTGCCAAAAACAGCAGCCTGAAAATTGATGGCCTTCACAGCGCTCTCGATAAATGTGTTGATTATGTTCTCGCCAAACAGACCAAGGATGGCGGATTTGGCAATGCCAATCGCGATCAGCACTACAATCAGTGGAGTCTGACTGGTGCAGGCACGTTGGCTCTACAAACAGCGGCCAAAGGCAAAACTAAAGCCATCAAGGATTCGATCGAATTCCTGCATAAGTTTCTCGAGGCAGAGCCCCTTGATTGGAACAAAAACTGCAATCTCTACTGCTGGTATTACTACACCCAGGCCTTCTTCCAGGCCGGTGGTGATGAGTGGAAGTTCTACAATCAGCAGTTCCTGCCCCAGATTCTCGCGGCACAAAATCCCGATGGTAGTTTCAAAAAAGGCCGCCCAAACTGGCCTGCTGGAGACGCTGCTGATCCTGTTTATAGACAGGTTCTCTGCACCCTTCAGCTTGAAGTCTTCTATCGCTACCTCAAGGTCGCTGACCGTGAGGAAGAGTCTTTCTTTGATCGTTAATTTACCCGATGACCCGCGTCCGTTTCGCCCCCTCTCCTACCGGTGACCTTCATGTCGGTGGTGCTCGAACAGCTCTTTTTAACTGGCTATTTGCCCGCAAAACCGGTGGAACCTTCATTCTCCGAATCGAGGATACTGATGGTGCCCGCAATACTGAAGAAGCCTCTCAAGGCATCCTAAAAGGATTGCGCTGGCTCGGTCTGGATTGGGATGAGGGTCCAGGAGTTGGTGGCAATTACGGTCCGTATTTTCAGAGCCAACGAAAGGATATCTATGATGCCTACTTGGCCAGGCTCGTAGCCTCAGACCGAGTTTACACCGAGGAAAACGGAGCTGTCCGTTTCAAATTTAGCCGCACAGCCATCACGGTGCATGATCTTGTTTGTGGAGACGTCACCTTCGCTCCGACGGAAGAGCCAGACATGACCGTTCGGCGGCCAGATGGGAGCTACATCTTTCACTTCGTCAACGTCGTCGATGACATCGAGATGAAAATGACTCACGTCTTTCGTGGGGAAGATCATCTTTCCAATACCTGGAAGCATATTGATCTCTTCAATGCCTTGGGTGCAACTCCGCCGACCTATGCGCACATTCCGCTCATCCTGAACAGCGATGGCTCCAAGATGAGCAAGCGAGATGAAGGCAGTGCGATTGAGAAAAGTTACATGAATGGCGGCTTCCTGCCGGACGCTGTCTTCAACTATCTCTGCCTCTTGGGCTGGACCCCTCGAACGGATAGCGAAAAGCTCAATCGTCAGGCACTCACCGCCCTATTTGAGCCAGCTGAGATTCACAGTTCGAATGCCCGTTTTGATCTCGCCAAATGCTCTTGGTTCAATGCCAAGTATTTGAGAGAGCTAAGCCCTGAGGCATTGCTGGCAGAATCCCGCCCTTTTCTCGTTGAGGCTGGTATTGTTTTTGAGGATGAAGTGATGGCCGCCGCCGCTGTATATAGCATCAAGGAAAAAGTCAGCCTTTTGAATGAAATTCCTGCCTGGGTTCATTACTTTTTCCGTGAAGATTATCCCTTCGAGGCTGATGTCGTCGCCAAGCTTCAAGCCAAGCCTGAAAATAAGACGCTCTTGCTAGCTGCTGCTGATTCTTTCGAACATCTGGTGGAATGGACAGATGCCGGTATTCAACAGTCCATCGAAGACTGCGCCAAGGCCAGTTCTGTGAAACCCGGGGCCTTGATGCCCCTACTCCGATTTGCTTTGAGTGGGCAGTCTCGTGGCCCTGGTGTGAATACCATCGCCCATCTCATCGGTAAGACGAAGACCTTGAGTCGCATCGCTCACACGGTATCGACACAGGTCTGATTCATAGGGATTACCGCTTCTTAGCTCCAGGCACATCGGTCTCCATCGTCGAAAAGATTGACATTGGGGCTGAATGGATGCCTTTGGTGGCCCCCGCCGCCTTTTACAGTTCTTTTACTCATGTCCAAAGCCCTTATCATTGCTGAAAAACCCAGTGTCGCCGCCGATCTCGCCCGTGCTTTGGCGAAAGCGCCAGGCATGAAGGCCTTCACCAAAGAGAAGGATTTTTATGAGAACGAAACACACGTCATTTCCAGTGCCATCGGTCATCTCATCGAGTTGGCTATGCCAGAGGTAAACGGTAAAAAAATTGGCTGGGGCTGGAAGAGTCTGCCTATCATGCCGAAGGAATTCGAGCTCAAGCCTATCGAAGACAGTGCGGATCGTTTTAAGCTGCTCAAACGCCTCATGAGCCGCAAGGACATCGACCTCATCATCAATGCTTGCGATGCTGGTCGCGAAGGTGAGTTGATCTTTCGTTACATCGTTGAAGCTGCCGGAATCAAAAAGCCGGTTCAGCGTCTCTGGATGCAGTCCATGACCCAGGGGGCTATTTTAGAGGCCTTCAAAAAGCTTCGTTCTGGCTCTGAGATGCAGCCTCTCGCAGATGCTGCGAAGTGCCGAAGTGAGTCCGACTGGCTCGTGGGCATCAACGCCACACGCGCCCTGACTGCGTTGAATTCACGCAACGGTGGATTTCGTCTGACTCCTGCTGGTCGCGTTCAAACACCAACATTGACCATCCTTGCCAAGCGGGAGCTTGAGATTCAGTCCTTCGTTTCGAAGACCTACTACGAAGTGCATGGCCTTTTTGAGGTCACTGCGGGTAAATATGAAGGCCGCTGGTTTGATGAAACTTTCAAGAAGGATGACAGCGACGAGCACAAGAAGCCGGAGCGTCTTTGGAATCTAGAACAAGCTCAGGCCATTGTCGCTCGGTGCCTTGGTAAGCTGGGTCGTATTGAGCAGACCACGAAGCCGGTCAAACAGGTCGTCCCGCTGCTTTATGATCTCACGAGCCTTCAGCGTGAAGCCAGTAATCGCTTTGGCTTTTCCGCTCGTCGCACCCTTCAGATCGCCCAAGCTCTTTATGAAAAATTCAAGGTTCTGACCTACCCGCGAACTGATTCCCGTTATTTGCCGGAGGACTATCTTGGTACAGTCATGGGCACTTTGCAGACCTTTGCCCGCCACGACGATCGTAATCAGAATGCACTGCCGCAGGATTTGGGTAAACATGCAGCAACAGCTCTTGATCGGAAGTGGGTCAGACCGACAAAGCGTGTCTTTGATACGAGTAAAGTCAGTGATCACTTTGCGATTATTCCGACAGGTCAAATTCCTCCCAAGGAATTGCCTGAAGCCGAGCAGAAGCTCTTCGACATGGTGGCACGTCGTTTCGTGGCCGTCTTTTTTCCTCCTGCTGAGTTTGAGGAAACGGTGCGTATTACTCGCATCGAAAAGGATACCTTTCGTAGTGTGGGTAAAGTCTTGATCGATCCGGGCTGGCTTGCGGTTTACGGAAAAAAAGCTGCCGAAGAGGCCACTGGTGAGGGGGATGACAATGCCAAGTTGCTCGTTCAAGCCAAAGATGGCGATGCAGCCAAGACGATCGACGTTGAGGCTGCTGAAATGCAGACAAAGCCGCCAGCGCGATTTAATGAAGCCACCCTTCTCCGCACCATGGAAACGGCGGGTAGGCTGGTCGATGATGAAGAATTGGCTGAAGCTATGAGCGAACGCGGGCTTGGGACACCAGCGACGCGTGCCGCCGTCATTGAAGGGCTGATCAGCGACAAATACATTGAGCGCATGGGAAGGGAGATGGCAGTCACAGCCAAGGGACTCTCTTTGATTGATCAAATCAGTCAGATTGGCATCGAGACGCTCAGCAGTCCTGAATTGACCGGTCAGTGGGAGCACAAACTACGTCAGATGGAGCAGGCGCGTTTGGATCGAAGCTCCTTCATGCGCGACATTCGTCAATTAACGACTGACGTCGTCGAAAAAACCCGCGCCTACCAAAAGGTCGCCAAAGATCGTGTTTACCCCGATTTTGAAGCCAAATGTGGTGTCTGTGGGCACTCTGGATTCAAGCAGACAGAAGATTATCTCTCCTGCAAAAATCCTGACTGCAAAGTTCGTGTTTATAAAGTCATCGCTGGACGCGAACTGCCTGAAGATCAGATGCGAGAGTTGCTGGAAAAGCGTTTTCTGACTCCGATGGAAGGCTATAAAAGCCGTCTCGGAAAAGAATTCGTGGCAGGCATCGAGATCAAGGATGACGGTAAGACTGCGTTCGTTTTTCCAGGTGGAGCCAATGATCCTGATGCGCCACCGCCCTTTGATTTTGCCAGTGCCAGCCCTCTTTGTGTGTGTCCGGTGTGCACCAAGAAAAAGAAGCATGGTGAAATCTATCAAACGCCCGAGCGGTACATCTGCAACGTTGCAGCCAAGGACTCTAAAGCCTGCAACGGTAGCCTGCCTCGTGTGCTCTGCAAAAAGGAAATCAGTCCTGAAAATGCCATCAAGTTTTTCACGGAAGGAAAAAGTGACCTCATCGAAGGCATGATCTCCAAGCGAGGACGTCCTTTCAGTGCCTTCCTTCAGTGCAAAGCTGGTGAAAAACGTCTGCTAGGATGGGAATTCCCACCTCGTGAAGCCAAGCCTAAAGCTGCTAAAGCTGCTCCTAAACCCAGGGGACGTTTTGCCAAAAAAGCCGTTGCTGGAGAATAGCTTTTGTCACTCGATCGAAATTGAGTTTTAACGCGAAATGGATCCTTCTTGGATTTCTCAAATCCATCCGATGAGAGGTTTGTTGGTATGCGTCCGATGAGCTTGATCTGATTCTTCGATCGTTGGCCCGTTTTGTAAGACTTCAATTTCACAGCTGAGTTCTTCCTTAATCTCAAGAACAAGAGCGGTTTAATTTTACTAGCAGGAGCTTACAGCAGCAGACCGGATACTTATTCGCTGGCCCGTCAATCGCTTCCGTAAATCTGCTAGTGTTCCCTTTATTGGGATTACCAAAGCAGAGTTTCGCGTTCCATTAGAGAGCCTCGGGCGTGACTTTTAGGGCCAGGTGTGGCGGCGAGGAGATTACGCACTGCTTTAACAACTATTTCTTCGTTCGTATCTGGCAACAAAGAGGGCTCTTGACAGCTTAGACTCAAGCTAAATGTCTTGCCTGTATGAGTATCAATGACCCGAAGCACCAGCTTTTTTAGGTGAAAGGCGCCTTCGTGTAGAGTCTCGTAATGGTAGCGAATGATGGCACATCCTGGAGTATTAGTTTTGGGCAAAAAGCCAGTTTGAGTTTTGATTCCGGCTTTCTGGAGGCTCTGAGTGATAATGGGTGCCAATTCCAATTTATCCCCGTCCTGGTTGGGCACATAAAACGTGTGATAGGAACTGAGATCGCGTGAGTGGCACACCGGAGCGTTCAACACGGCACATCCCCCCATGAAAAACACACAAAATAACCAGAGGAGAAAACATTTCATACACCCATCCAAACACCTACTCGTAACAGGCATAACGCTAGTTCGTGTCGTAAGCCTTCATGTAAGGCGGGTCGTTATCTAAAGCCTTTTATGCTTTTGTTGTGGCTTGGAGGGCCTGACTCATGGTAAGTGACATTCTTATGACCACTGAATTGCAATCATCTCTAGCCTTGGCGATAGTTCTGATCACCGCTGCAATCTTTGCATTTAGGGCTTTTCGGGGTCGAAAAACGGGCTGCGGAGGTGGCTGCGGCTGCCCGGTAAAGTTGAAAAATTCGGCACTGGGGAAATCCTCTGGAAACCTTTAAGATCAAGCCTCGGACGACTTTGTGAAATTTTTCACAAATAAGTCTTGCCTCTCTCTTTCCTCCGGCTAAACACAATGCCTGCCAACTTCGGCCCACCTCTTGCTATGGAGATCACTTCTGCCCTTTTCCCGACCTCGCCAACACTCGCCAACGTGAGTGCCAAGGCTTCGGAATTAATCCACGGCAGCAGCGTTTTGGGATTCATCACCAATTCTGTAATTGTTGCTCTGGCTGTTCTTGGAATCGTTTTCTGGTTCTCCAAGAAGGCAACGACCAACATGTCGTTGATTCCTCATAAGGCGCAAAACCTGTTCGAGTTCGTCATCGAGTTCCTCTATGGTCGTGTCGCTGGCATCGTCGGTGAGAAGCAGGCTCCGATGGCATTTCCTCTCTTGGGAACACTTTTCATCTACATCTTGGTTTCTAACTGGTTTGGTCTGATTCCTGGAGTGGGCACGATTGGTTTTGGTGAGGCTACGGGTCCATACATGATCTCCGAAGTTCACGCGCCGCTTCTGCGTCCGCCGACAGCTGATCTTAATGCCACTTTGGCTCTCGCGCTCTCCGCTTTTTTGGTTTGGTTTTATCTTACCATTAAGGAAATGGGTGTCTGGGGTTTTATTATGCACACCTTCGGTCCTAAAGGCGGTTTGAAAGGTTTCATGGGCATGGTGGTTGGACTAGTCTTCCTGTTCGTGGGTGTTATCGAAATCGTTTCGATCGTTCTTCGTCCGATGACTCTCTCCATTCGTCTCTACGGCAACATCTTCGCCGGTGAGAGTGTTCTTCATACGCTCGGGGCGTTGTTGGATAACGCTGGTTTCCCTTGGAGCTTTATCGGTGCGGTGGCTATTCCGTTTCCATTCTACTTCATGGAGCTGCTGGTTGGTTTGCTCCAGGCAATCGTTTTCACTCTTCTTTGCTCCGTATATATTCAGCTTTCTACGACTCATGATGAACATCCAGAGGGTGAGCATCATTAATTAAAACCATTTGCCTGTAGGACCATGCGCAACGTGTGGGTGCAGGCGAGACAACACAAAA
>CANHTV010000180.1 GCA_947463285.1 Verrucomicrobiaceae bacterium
AGCTCGGCGTCACCGTCACCGATCTCGCCCGCCAGGTGCGGCAGTCCTTTTATGGCGATGAAGTGCAGCGCATCCAGCGCGGGCGCAATGAGGTCAAAGTCATGCTGCGGATGCCGAAGGCGAACCGTCAAAACCTCGCCACCCTCGACACCATGCGCGTGCGCACCGCCTCCGGGCTGGAGGTGCCTTTCAGCCGCGTGGCTGAGGCCAAGGTGACCAAAAGCTTCACCAGCATCAAGCGCGTGGACCGCCGCCGCGCGCTGAACATCTCCGCTGATGCTGACAAAGGCACCACGGACATCGCTGCTCTGCGTAAAGAACTCACCGTCTTCCTCGACGATCTGCTCGCTGATCACGGCCACATCCGCTGGACCTTTGAAGGCGAGGCCCGTTACCAGCGGGAAAGTCAGGGGCAGATGCTCATCTCCTTCCTCATCGTCATCGCCGCCATGTATGGCATGATGGCCATCCCGTTTAAGAGCTACTCCCAGCCGCTCATCGTCCTGCTGGTCGTGCCGTTTGGCGTCGTTGGTGCCGTCATCGGGCATCTTTTCCACGGGCTGCCCGTCAGCATCATGAGCGCCTTTGGCATCCTCGGCGTCTGTGGCGTCGTGGTGAATGACACCCTCGTGCTGGTGGATGAAATCAATGACCTCAAAGCCAACGGCATGAGTCTGCGCGAGGCCGTGCAGCGCGGCGGCATCCTGCGTTTCCGCGCCATCTTCCTCACCCAGATCACCACCTTCTTTGGTCTCGTGCCCCTCATCTTTGATGGCACCTGGCTGGCTCAGATGATCCCCTTCCTCTTCAGCAGTGGTGCCCAGAGCACCCATGCCCAATTCCTCACCCCCGTCTCCGTGGCCATGGGCTATGGCAGTCTCTTCGCCACCGTCATCACTCTGTTCCTCGTGCCTCTGTGTTACCTGGCCGTCGATGATGTCGGGCGCGGTTTCAAATTCCTCTTTTCCCGGCCTGAAAAGCCAGCACCGCAGCCCGTCGCCGCCTGATTTTCAGAGACTTCATTTTGCAGCCACCAAAACTCTTGCAATCCGCGCGGGACTCGACATTCTAGCGGTCCTTCGCAGGAAGCACACGCCGGTGTGGTGAAATGGTAGACGCGCTAGACTCAAAATCTTGTGTCCTCTGGACGTGTCGGTTCGAGTCCGACCACCGGTACTTGTTGAACAACAACGAGTTATTTAACCGAGGCCACCCCTCGGTTGACACCCTTCACGATGTCGTGCATGACAAAATTGGGGGGCCCCGGAAAAATGCAAACCCTTCATGCGGATCAAGTATGGCAACGCCGTCGTGCCCATCTACTAGGCGCGCCCCCGCAAGTACGATGACTACAGTGTGGCTTTTCACATGAATCGCCGACGAGTCAGGCAAAATTTCAGCACCTTGGAAAAAGCCATGATTGAGGCACATATAGTCGCCAAACGCTTTTTACCAACTCGGTCCACCGTTGCGTAAAGGTGTTCTTGAGGTTTGCCAAGGCGCGCGGATATATCCCAGCTTCTGAAGCGACAGCAGCACCGTTCATGCAGCAGAGTGTTTCACGACGGGAGCCTCAGCGTTGTCGCACCATGCATTTGGGAACATTAACAAAAACCTGTTCTTTAAGCTGCTGTTGCCCGGCATCATGGGGGCTTTCGTTGGTGCCTATCTGCTCACACAGATTTCTGCGGATGCCATGAAGCCCTGGATCGCCATTTATCTCCTGCTTATGGGGGTGGTGCTCATCATCAAAGCCGTAAGATCTTTACCTGCCCAAACGGTGAGTTCTCATGTGAAACCTCTGGCCTTTTTTTGGCGCCTTCATTGATGCCATCGGGGGCGGATGGAGACCAATTGTGGGATCAACACTGCTCGCCTGTGGCAGTCCTTTTACTGAAACCGTCGGCAGCGTGAATGCTGTCGAGTTTTTCGTTACGTTTTCGGCTTCCATCGGCATTGGTCTTGATCATTGGGAGCACTTTGCTGAAGACATTCGCTTGTGATGCCCTAGACTGCCTGAATTAAGGCTGCCCATGATCTTCCTACTGCTTCTCACCGTCGCTGCGGTTCTTCTAATCTCATTCGTCTGTTCGCTCACCGAGGCTGTGCTTCTCAGCTTGAACCCGCTTTCGCTCAAGTTGCAGGAGAAAAAGGGCAGCACGGTGTCTGGGCGTTGGTTGAAGCTCAAAAATCAAATTGAGCGGCCTGTCTCGGCGATCTTAATCTTCAACACGCTCGCAAGCACCGGCATCGCCACGCTCGCTGGAGCCCTTTCCACCGAGGTCTTCGGTAGCGAATGGCTGTGGCTATTTTCTGTCATCATCAGTGTACTCGTCTTGCTCGGCGGTGAGATGGCCCCAAAGATCATCGGCGTTCATCATGCGGAAAAGCTTGCGCCAAGACTCATCGGCCCACTCAGCTGGTTGCTGCGCCTCTGCCATCCGCTGGTGCTGTTGATGGAAAAATTCTGCGAGCGCCTGAAACGCACCTCTCATGACGGCCGCACGCAGAGCGACCACATCATGGACATCATCACGCTCGTCCAGAGTGCGCGTGCCGAACAGCTCCTGCACAATCAGGAAGAGATCATCATGATCCACGCCGCCACCCTCAGCGCCCGCCGTGTGAAGACCGCCATGGTGCCACGCGAGGTCGTGAAGGTCTTCGACACGCGCCACTCCCTGCTGGAGAACGTGCGCAATGCAGGTGAAAAGCTCCACCGCAGCTATCCCGTCAGCCCGGATGGCACATTGGAGCGTGTCACCGGCTACATCCGTGTACGCGAGCTGTTCGTGCAGAATATCACCACCCCGGAGACCAGCAACTGGACTCAGCTCATTCGTCCCGCGCTACGCATTGATGGCAAAGCTTCCCTGACCCAGCTCCTCGCCTTGTTCCTAGAGAAACAAGAAGTCGCCGCTCTCGTTGGTGGCCCTGATGGGAGTGTCATCGGCTGGATTACGATGGATGATGTGATGAAAGTTCTCATGGGTGCCAGGGTGTAAAGCTCATTGCTTAGACGACGGAGGCAACTATTTCGAGGCGTTCATCTAAGTGGCCCGAAGACATGTTTTTGTCCACCTAGTAGAGATTCACTGCGAGTTCGCTCAAAGTAGCGATAAATGCATATTATATCATCGTGATAAAATCAGGGTACATTCTGTAGATTTGGTGATGCGCATGCCTGTTGCCGAATGAATAGCCCATCCAAAGCGGGCCTATGTGACGGAAGCTTCCTGGCGAACAATCGAAACCATCGTCACTCACAAAACCCAGGCCTTCATGGAAGCGTCTGGACTGCGGAATTTGATGTGGCGCTGGATGCGGCGAAGGAGAGTGGGGCCGTAGTTCTCAAACAGGTTCGTCGTAACGATCACCATGCACGGAATGCGTTTTACGAGGGGGACCGCTTCACAAGGGATGGCTGTATGGCCCAGCCTCACATGCACTTGTTGAGATTTTCAGCGTGCCTCGATAAGACCTTCTCGAGAACTCATTCGTCGATGAGATCGATCGAATAGACCCGGTTGAAGCGGTTCCAGATTAGGTTTCAAAACTCTGATAATCAGTATTTTAAACACTTGAATTGTGGTTAAAAATATTCATTAGGCGGCGCTCATGAATAATTTCAGTATCGATTCAGGATGCAGAGGCGTTATAGCATTACTAAAAATTTTCCATCGACCTCTACTATGAACTCCCTGATTCCTTCTGCGCTGATTCTCTCTTCAGCGATGCTGTTTTGGCTTGCAGCTCCCCTCCAGGCCGCTCCTGAGTATAACATCCAGGTGGGACTGGGTTCTCTTGAGGTGGGGGAGCCACTGACTTATGAGGGTATGATCGTGATTTTGCGCCCTAGCCCTGGCGACAACTTCTGGTATCGCTTGCCGCACCGCGTGGAGGTGGTGGGTGATCTACCTCCAGGCATTGCACTGGTGCAAAAGGGGCCGGGTTTTCATGACCTTGCGCGATTTGTAGGAACACCAACGCGTGCAGGCACGTATTCGGTTCAAGTTAGCGCTACCATGTCTGATGGCATTAAAACCGGTAGCACCACGGCCACTTTCTTCATTGAGGATCCCAAGCAGCGACAATACAGCGTACAGACTTGGGGCACAGAGCGACTGTTGGCCGGTGCGGAAATTGGCAATGCGGGTCTACAGATCAGCTCACAGTTCCGAGTGCTGCGAGCAGCAACTAAGGTTAACATCAGCGGTCTACCAGAGGGCGTTGAACTTATCTCTTATGGCGATGGGTATTATATGCTCACGGGCACACCAAGGACCACTGGCACTTATCCGGTGAGCGTGGAGTTTCGTTGGCCTGATGACAGCGCCCTGATCGCCTCCTCGCAATTCATCGTGCAGGTGCTGCCTGATGATGAATCCGCACGACAGTATCAACTCACCCTGCTCTCGCTGTGGCCGCTGAGGCAGGGGGTGACTTACACGGACCAAGGCTTTCAGGCGCCATGGTTTTATGTGGAGGATCAGTTTGGTCGCCGTAGCGAGGGGCCCTTTGTCTGCGAGGCCAGCGGCCTGCCCGAGGGCATGTCATTCTCCGCCATGGGATACCTCGTGGGGCGTCCGCAGCAGGCGGGCAACTTTGAAATCAGCTTGCAGGTCACCCTCCCCAATGGTGCCAAAACCAACACCCAGAGCCTAGGCTTGCAGGTGCGCCCATCTTTGTCACTTGCGCAATACGCAGGCATTTACGATTGCAACATTGAGCGCAGCGAAACAATTAACGCTAACATGGGGGGCAGGCTCCGTTTCACCATCACTGCTGCTGGCGAAATCAGCGGCTTTTTGATTCAAAAGGGCCGCCGCTTTCCCTTTGCCTCATCAGCCGCGACGTTTGATGAGGCGGCGGATCAATGGATCATCAGCCCGCAGAACTCGGGTTTACAACTCATCGGCAACTTCGCCGAGGAGCGCGACTACAGCGTGGATGAAAACTCACCCTTCATTCGCTTTGTGGGCCAAGCCAGCACGGCCGAGGATGCGGTGGGCCTAGCTGGATGGCGCGCCACCAAACGCTCGGCGTCCTCGCCAAGCCCTTACGCAGGTGCACAACCCGTGAACATTCTCTTTGTCTCCAGTGATGAAGCAGCGCAGCAGGGCGACTTTGGCGGGGCGGGTTTCATGTCAATGACGGTGTCTGCGTCCGGCAATGCCACTCTAACAGTGTGGGCCGCCGATGGTAGCCCTCCCGTCTCGCTGGCAACCACCGTGACAGAGAGCAGCATCGGTGCCTTCATTCCGGTTTACGCCATCTTCA
Organism: Verrucomicrobiaceae bacterium; assembly: GCA_947463285.1. Taxonomy (GTDB): domain Bacteria; phylum Verrucomicrobiota; class Verrucomicrobiia; order Verrucomicrobiales; family Verrucomicrobiaceae; genus Prosthecobacter. The sequence continues at coordinate 5,281 of CANHTV010000180.1, forward strand.
ACAACAGCAGCGGCTCCAGTGCCCTGATGGGAGAGCTCTTCCTCAATGCCAATGGCGATGCAGCAGGGCAGCTCACCTGGCAGCAGCCTGCCAGCAATCGCGGTGCCTTCCCCGAAGGTATTGACCTGATCACCTACGAGGGAGTGATTGGTTCGCGTCACGTGGTCCAACCCCAAGGCCTGAATCGCTTGGGCTTGGAGCAGAGCATTACCGATGCCCAGCTCGATTTGATGGGCGATGAAGTGCCCTTCGGTAGTGAGGTCACACTGAGTCTGAGCAGCGGTCGGATTTTAGCGGCCCCCGCCGAGCAGCAGGTGTCGCTAGTCAAACTGAGCTACAACGCTCGCAGCGGCATGGTCACCGGCAGCATGGTGCTGCGGCAGAGTCGCGGTAAACGCGCCCGTAATGTGACCTTCCGCGGAATGCGCGCTCCGGATGGGAAAAGCATCCTTGGTCACTACACCGTTCCCGAAGCCGCCAATGCCAGACGCACCAGTGCAGGCATGATGAAGGTCAGCGCCAAGGCTCGGTGAGTAGAGAGTGTTCGGCACGTACCGCCGCCAACGAACTGCAAATACTGTCGAGTTGCGCTCAATTTCCCTATGTTGAATGAGATGATCCTGAACGGGCGGCGGTGAAGTGAGGTGCCGGGAATGAAGCCACTTTGCTGAGTTCCTCAGGTGAGCCTGCGCCAGGGGATTCTTTCCAGCACATCGCCAAAGCCAAGGCCACCGCCAGTGAGGTCGGGCTGAAGGTGGCCGCCGGGGGAGCTCAGACGCTCAAAGAAGCCGTCTGGGGCGAAGAGATGCTGGGAGCAGAGGCTGCAGAGGTCCACGCGCTCCGGGTTGTCTTGGTAGGCGAGCGCGGCTTTATAGGCGGCGAATATCTGACCGAGACCGTGATCCATGGCCGAGGTGAGCACCAGACGATGCGCCGGATATTTTTCAGCGACGACACGCCAGTCGCGGCGGGCCGGTTTGACGACGATGGCGGGATTGTCCCACACCTTGGCCTTGCGGGGTGAGCAGCTCGCGGATGAAGGCGTCATAGGGCATGTTTTCGCGGATGCGCCGCTTCACGTGTTCCAGGTAGGGCATCGAGGTCATTTCAACCTGACCACCATTGGCTCGTGACTGGATGCGCAGGAGATCAGCCCAGAAGTGAAACATACGTTGCTCGTAGCCATCGCTGGCGAGCAGGGTGTTGATCAGCTTCGTGCATTTGTTTGTGTCTGTGCTTTTGAGAAATCACGGCGTCACCTGCATCGTCGGGATGCGTCCGATGATGTCGAGGTGGATACGGCAAACGAAGATCTCGTGATGGGCAGGCGGATTGGGCGCGAACTTTTCCTGCTGCCAAGCTTGGGCAAGCAGGGCGTCGTTTTCTCCAGCAACTGCTGTAAGGGCAAAAGCAAAGGTGATGATGAGCAGTCGGCAGAGCATGAGCGGGCAGGGCAAGCGGGCGCGGCGGGAGCTTCTATCCGCCACGAGGGCCCATGTTTTGATCTTTGACGGGAGGCGCACCTGCGTTGACATCTAGCGCTGAACCTTTTCTGCCGACGACAAAACATGCGATCTCACTGCCTGCTGCTTTTATTCTTCTCTCTGCTCTCCTCGGGGGCTGCGCAAAAGCCTGAGGAAATGACCGAGCATACTAGCACGCTAGGTGCCAAGTTCCTGGCTGTTCCAGGAGCGAGCGTGTTGTTTGCGACCTCCGAAACGAAAGTCAGTGACTGGCAGGCCTTTCTTGTGGCCAGCAAACATGAGTGGAGCTACAAGCCGCATTTTAATCAAGGCCCAGAGCATCCGGTGGTCGGAATTACGCTTCAGGATGCGCGACTTTTCTGCTCCTGGTTGACAGAGAAAGAACGTGATTCCAAGGCCATCAACTCCGCGCAATCCTATCGTCTGCCGACACAGGATGAATGGGATGCCGCCGTCGGACTGCTCAAAACACGTAAGCCTGATTTAACTGTGGATGAACAGGTGCAGGATGACCGGACTTTTCCTTGGGGCACGCGATGGCCACCGCCATTAAAAGCCGGAAACTTCGCTGATGGGGAGAT
>CANHTV010000181.1 GCA_947463285.1 Verrucomicrobiaceae bacterium
CCTCGAAGCTGATTCTTCAAACAATCCCGAGCGCGGATGTCGAAAGGCATCCGCGCTTTTTGTTGTCGCAGCACTTCTAGTTGGATGAATCGTCTCTGCCAAGCGGGCGTGCAGCTTGGGCAGCTGTCTTGGTCAAGGAATCACCGAGTTCCATTCGCAGAGGTTCTGCCAATTTGGTGAGTCGCTCCACGATCTCAGGATGGGCGGCGCTCACATCCTTGGTTTCTCCGATGTCTTCACGCAGATTGTAGAGCGCCAGGCTTTGCTCAGCCACACGGTAGCCGTGACGAGTTGCGATGCCCTGGATGCCGCTTTGCGTGATAGCCGCAGGCTTCATGTTTTCCCAGTTTGAGGGCTTGCCGTCGCGCCCCGGCTCTGCGTGTGGCGTGATGTAGGGATGCGGGAAATGCAGCTTCCACTCGCCACTGCGGATGGCCTGCAATTCGGAGCCAGCGAAATAGACGAAGGCTTCATGAGGAGATTTCGCCCCAGGTTTACTTAAGATCAGATCGCTCACCTCTTTGCCGTCGGTCTTCACGCTTGGAGCTGGAGCATTCAGCCATGATTGAAAGGTTGGCATCAGGTCCATGGACGTCAGAACTTCATCACAAACAGCTCCGGCCTGCACTTTGCCGGGCCATTTGGCGATGAAAGGAACCCGCACTCCGCCTTCATAGCTGGTGAGTTTTCCTTCCCGCAAAGGTGCTGCATTGCCTGCATGATTGCCGTAACTGAGAAAGGGGCCGTTATCGGAGAAAAACAGTACCAAGGTGGTGTCCGAGATTCCAGCCTGCTGAATCGCCGCGAGGATCAGACCAACGCTCCAGTCCAGCTCCTCCACCACATCGGCATAAAGACCATGGGGTGATTTTCCTTTGAAGCGCTCCGAAGCAAAAATGGGCACATGCGGCATGACGTGTGGCACATAGAGAAAGAAGGGCTGCTTTTCGTGACGACGAATGAAGCTGACGGCTTTTTCCGTGATGCGGCGGGTGAACTGACTTTGATCAGGATCTGTCTCGATGATCTTCGCATCCTCATAGAGGGGCAGTGGCGGCATTTCTGCGGCGAGGCTTGGATGGTATTTGCTGTTGTCGTTGGAGTAAGGGATGCCCCAAAACTCATCGAAGCCGTTTTTGAGTGGATGAAACATGGGCGTGGTGCCGAGATGCCATTTGCCAAACGCTGCGGTGGCATAGCCCTGCTCCTTGAGCATCTCAGGCAGGAGTTTTTCATCGGGGTGAATGCCTTCATGGCTGGTATGATTCAGCGCTCCCTGCATCGACACACGATTCGGGTAGGACGCCGTCATGAGCCCTGCCCTGGACGCACTGCAAACCGCCTGCGGCACATAGAAAGAGGTGAAGCGGGTGCCTTCAGCTGCCATCGTGTCCAGATTGGGCGTGCGGATGGTTCGGCTGCCGAAACAACCAAGATCTGAGTAGCCTAGATCATCAGCTAGGATCAAAACGATGTTGGGTTTTTCAGCCGCAGCACACCAAGAAGTGGCAAGCATGATGAAGCCAAAGACGAGAAGACGAGAAGCGAGTGACATGCCTCCTGCATATCAAAGCTGTGTTGCGCTTGCCAGACTGAAAAAGGTTTTCTTCAGCCAGTTGAGGCATGTGACTGCGCAGTCCCAGGGTAAAACGGATTTGCCTTCACCACCTTGGCCGGCACTCCAGCGATGATCAGCCCAGGTTCGGTCACGGAGCGATTCACCACGGCATTGGCACCGACATGCGTCCAGTCCGCCAGAGTGACTCCACCAAAGATTTTCGCGCCCGGTTCTATGACGACATGATCTCCAATGACCGGCACAGCTTCCTCCGTCAGCCCGATGCCGATCACCACACCGATGTTCATGCGGGCGTTGCTGCCAATGCGGGCGTTTTGATGAATCAAAATGTCTCCTTCATGCATCAGGGCAAGGCCGGGGCCTATGGTGTTCAGTGGAATGTTAAATCCCAGAAGCAGCCGTGCGCGCTTCATTTGAAACTTTAACCACATCCGCATCAGCCACCAAAAGATTCCCGAGCGGCAGTTGGTATAAAATTCCAAGCGCCTCAGCAGACGCTGAAAGAACCAGATCGGATCTTGGATCAAAAAGAGCGGCGGCACAGATGCACGCCCCAGCGCAAGGCGGTCAGCCTCGAGGTAAGCTAGGAAATCTGCGCGTGAACGGATCATTGAAGCAAGAACCATCCCGCCCCAGCCGCTGCGCGTCAAGGTTTGGCTTTAGGGACGACAGATTCAGGCTTGAGGAACTTGGTCGTGGAAACTGGCAGTTCCAAGTACTCAGCCATCTCAATCAGCCTAACAGCCTCTTGCTTTGAAGGAGATCGCTGTGCCGCCTCACGTAACAAAGCAGCCCCTGCGGCTTCGCCAAGATTGACAATGCCATTCAAAGCCTCCTCACGCACTTCAGGGTCCGGGTGTGTGAGGTAGGGCTGAATCTTCGGCAACGAAACTGGATGATAGGTGTCAGACGCAGTCTCAATGGCCGTGAGGATACCGTCTTTCTCTGTAAGCTGAGTCTGAGATGGAGGTGTTTGCGATTCCCGAGGCAATCTCGATGCCTTAGTCGAAGCGATGATGGCTGAAGATCCTGCTTTTTGATCAGGAACGGCACGTTCTTTATGATTGAGGTGGACCTAGCTCTTTGGCGTAAATCAATACATCAGCACAGCATCACGCCGTGTGGCAAAAGTCGCCGCTTCCTCCGCCCAGGATTCCGCGATGTTTCGCCAGTCCTTGCTGATGCGGATCTGCTCGAGCAGCTTCGCGTGATTCAGGAGCGTGTTCACTTTGCTAAGTGCGAATTCCTTCGGATACAGCTTTTGCAAAGTCACCGCGATGCCGATGCCTGCCGCCACGGGCTTCAGCGTCTCGCGATCTGTGATGATGAGCCGCACGCCGCCGCAGGATTCGTCTTTGAAGACGCTGGCCGTCGGTTTGAACTGCACGGGCATGAAGCGCAGACCGGGCAGACCGAGCTTGTTCAGCTCATGGGCCAGACGCAAATCATCGACATACGGAGCACCGAGTACCTGGAATGGTGTGTCGGTGCCGCGGCCCACGCTGATGCTGAACTCCAGCAAACCTACGCCGGGATAAATTAGCGCGGCTTCCAGCGAGCGCATGTTCGGCGAGGGACGCTGCCAAGGAAGGCCGGTTTCATCGAAGGTCAGCTCTCGCCGCCAGCCTTCGACTCGGATGACCTGCAAGTTGGCACCAATCTTCCGCTCCACGTTCATCATCTGCGCCAGCTCACCCACCGTCATGCCATGGCGGATCGGGATGGCATGAGTGGCGGTGAACTTCTCGTCATCCACCGCCGCAGGCCCCTCCACCTCGATGCCGCCGATGGGGTTCACGCGATCCAGCACGATGAATTTTTTCCCCGCCTTTGCTGCTGCCTCCAGGCTCAGACGCAACGTCGAAATGTAGGTGTAGAAGCGGCAGCCGATGTCCTGGATGTCAAAAACCAGCGCGTCGAGTTTAGCGAGTTGCTCGGGCTTCGGAGCACGATTTTCCCCATAAAGGCTGAACACAGGCAACCCTGTCTTTTTGTCCTTCGAGTCCGTGATCTTCTCCTGATCCAACTCCCCTCGAATTCCATGCTCCGGGCTGAAAAGGGCTAGCAGCTTCACGTCCTTCGCCTCATGCAGTAGGTCGATCGTGCTCTCACGCTTGGCATTGATGCCTGTGTGATTCGTGATTAGCCCGATGCGCAGACCTTTCAGCGCGGAGAAGCCATCAAGCTGGAGCACGTCGATGCCATTCAGCACGGTGGGCACTTCATTCTCACCGCGCTTCGGCAGTGCATTCGTCACGCTTTTGAAATCAAACCCAGGGATGCACTTCGCCGCCGCTGTTCCAACCAACTCATAGAGATCCCGCACGCTGCCACCGCCTTCAGGATGCAGGCGTGAGCTGAGAAAGATGACGAAGCTCTGCGAGGCGGGCTCGATCCACAAACTCGTGCCCGTGAAGCCCGTGTGGCCAAATGAACCGATGGGAAACACCTCGCCGCGAGGCCTGCTATAGAGTGAGTCAATGTCCCACCCGAGCCCGCGCCTTTCATAGACCGTGGCCGCCGTCTGCACGCCTTGCATTTGTGCGATGGTCTCCGTTTTTAAAACACGCACGCCATCGAGCTGACCTCCTCCGAGGATCATCCGTGCAAAGCGAGCGAGGTCCGCTGCTGTGGTGAACAGTCCCGCATGACCTGTCACACCGCCCATGCGCCGCGACGTGGGATCATGCACCACGCCATTGAGCATCTGCCCCAGTTCATCGCGCTCTGTCGGTGCGATGCGTGAGCGCCAGTCCGCTGGTGGCACGTAGCGTGTCGAGATCATCTTCAGCGGCTTAAACACATGATCTGCGGCAAACACATTCAGCTTCATTTTACTCACGCGCTGCACGATCTCGCCGAGCAGGATGAAGTTGATGTCACTGTATCGGAAAAAGCTCTGTGGCGGTGCATCCGGGATACTGATTGTGGCCCGGCGGATGCCTTCCTTGTAGCCCGTCCAGGTCGGTTCCTTCGGGATGCCCGGCTTCAAGCACGAAGTGTGCGTCAGCAAATGCCGCACCTTGATCAGCTCGCGCCCTTCACCGACAAACTCCGGCAGGTAACGACTCACCGGAGCCTCAATCTGCACCTTACCCTGATCCGCCAGGATCATGATCGAAGGTGTCGTGGCGATCACCTTCGTGAGCGACGCCGCATCAAAGATCGTGTCCGCCTTCATCTCATCCCTCACCGGCACCAGCTCACGCGCACCTTTCACCAGCGTATGAGTCTGCCCCCGATGCTCCAACCACACCACCGCCCCTGCAGGGTTTTTTTGTGCCACAGCCTTCTCCACGGCAGCATCCAGTGCCTTCAGGCCCGATAAATCGAAAGCTGATTGTGCCGCTAGCGAAGTCACCATTAAAAAAAGGCAAAGCATGGAATACATGCGTCCACCCTACATAGGTCATGCCTTCTTTGCCAAGCCCTCATCTGAGTTGTGCGATGAATACAGTCCACTCTTCACTTCGATTTTCTCTACGCAGAACCTAACCGCCAGAAATAGCTCGATGAGAGCCTTGTTCCTCTGTGTATGATCTGTGATTGACCGTAATTGATACACGCCGCCTGCGGCTGATTAAGCTGACGCATGACCGCATGGTGAAGAAAACGTGGAGCATCGTGGAGAACTGCAGTCATAGGGTTTGTAGAGGCTCATTGGCAACGCGAATAATTGGCATACCCCTGTTAGTGACAGATTCAGCTTAATGGCAGTGAGATTCTTGCGGATTAACTCACTGGTTGGTGCGGCGAGTATGCAATGCCATATCCTATAAACCACACTACGTTACAGGAATGTCATAAGCTTTATCTGAAATGTGGCCGATAAAATAGCAGAGATCAAAGGTGTCTCAAGGTTCCAATCTCCTGTCTGAAGAACGCTGCCGCCGTCATGGCTGGTGGCTCCTGCTCCTTCTTACAGCCCTGCTATATCTGCCGGGAACTGGAACGATGCCCCTTATGGATCGAGATGAGCCACGCTTCGCTAATGCGACCCTAGAGATGATGGAGCGCGGAACCTGGACGGTGCCATACTTCAATGGCGAGTATCGCTTTGACAAGCCACCGCTGACTTACTGGTGGATGAGACTACACTACTGGCTGGCTGGGCAAGGGGAGCTTGGTGCGCGCCTTCACAGTGTGGTGGCGGCATACCTGACGGCGCTGGTGATCGGTGGTCTTGTTCGTAGGGTGACAGGTGCATCACACACTGGCCTTATGGCAGGACTGATGTGGTTAACCACTGTTCAAGTCCTTATCCATGGAAGACTTTGCGTGGCTGACATGCCTATGATCCTGTGCGTAACTTTGGCCTTTCGTGCCCTGCTGGAGTTGCTCGTGCTGCGGGGTGGGAAGCAAAGCTTCATCTGGTGGTCAGTTCTCTGGCTGTCCTTAGGCTTGGGCTTTCTGGCAAAGGGACCGATCGCCTTGCTGGTGCCTGGTCTCAGTCTGCTACTCTGGCGATTTGCATTCTGGCGTAAGCCCGTGGAATGGCGGAATCTTCGGGCTCTGCCCGGGCTCGTTGTAATGATCCTGCCTGTGGCTGCTTGGGGAGTTCCGGCATTGATCGAGACGAATGGACTCTTCTGGGAAATCGGCATGGGCCGGCATGTGGTGAAGCGTGGTGTAGAGGTGTTGAATGGGCGCAAATTCATTCCTGGCTACTACCTTCTGACGACATGGCTCAGTCTTTTTCCTTGGTTGTTTTTTATCATGCCCGTGTGGCGGATGCTGCGTGTTCGATGGACGGCAGAACTGACTTTTCTTGCTGCCTGGTTTGTGCTGCCACAGCTCCTCTTTTCCTTCTACGCGACACAGTTACCACACTACGTCATGCCGGGTTATCCGGCCTTCATTGCGCTCCTCGCGGTGGCTTGGTGCAATGGTAGCCGACAAGATGAGGTGCTGTCTCCAGTTCTGGCAAAGTGGGGAATAGCCTTTGTGGCCGGACTCATCGCGATGATCTTCTTTGCAACATGGTTCGTACCCATCGGTATTCCAGATCTTCAGATCTTCATGCGTAGCTCCTCAGCTTTGCTTCTGGGGATATTTGTTTTCGGTGGCATTGGGTCGCTGTATGCCTGGCGAGCACGTGGTCACTGGCGCTGGATCATGCCGCTTTTTGCAGTGCTAGGCTCGGCAACTTGTCTCCTGCCTTTCAGCCATAGCCTTCGGCAGACATCTGTCACGATTCAAGTCTCGCGCGCACTGGCGACGATGCCTGCCGAAACAAAATTTTTCGGCTATGGCTACGATGAACCCAGCCTAGTTTTTTATACCCAAAAACGCTGGGAGATGGGAGCCAAAATCCCCGTCATTCGCCAGCAGATGGAGACTGGCGGCCCATGTGCCGCAGTGCTGCTCCGCCGGGAATGGACACTGGAACATGAAATAAAATCATGGATGGGAAACAAAGCTCGTGATACGCCTGCTAAGGACCGTAGCAAAGAGGTGGATTCATTACTCGCTGCGTTTCCCAATGCAGAAACTCGTGTCATCACAGGTTTTAACGGGGCTAGGTCTAGCTGGACAGAGGTCATCGTTCTCAGTTTGCGGCGCTAAAGCTCAACCTGGCGTATCCGCTTCACTACCATTCCTAGAGGTATTCCGATGAAGACGGAAAGCAGGATGGATGTCAGCACATCACTGGGATGATGGCGGTTGTTATGCATTCGAGACCATGCAACACCTGCTGATAGGATCATCATAGGCACGCCCACAGGAGGTAGAGCCACCGCCACCGGCACGCTCG
>CANHTV010000182.1 GCA_947463285.1 Verrucomicrobiaceae bacterium
GCCTTGCACACGCTTCGGCAGCAGCAGATCAAGAAAGACACGCCCAACTACGCTCTCGCCGATTTCATCGCGCCGAAGGATAGCGGCCGCACCGACTACATCGGCGGATTCGCCGTCACCATCCACGGTGGTGATGAGTATGCCAAAACCTACGATGCGGTGAACGACCCGTATTCCAGCATCATCGTCAAAGCCCTCGCGGATCGCCTCGCCGAGGCCTTCGCCGAGTGGCTGCACCAGCAGGCCCGCTTCCAGTGCGGCATCGAAAAGCCCGGCGACCTCAGCAACGACGAACTCATCCGCGAAAAGTATCGCGGCATCCGTCCCGCACCTGGTTACCCTGCCCAGCCGGACCACACCGAGAAAAAGACCCTCTTCGCCCTCCTTGACGCCACCACCGCCACCGGCTGCGAACTCACCGAAAGCTACGCCATGCACCCCGGCGCCAGCGTCAGCGGTCTTTATTTCAATCACCCCCAAGCCCGCTACTTCGGCATGTCCACCGACCTCGGTAAAGACCAGCTCGAAGACTATGCCGCGAGAAAAGGCATGCCGCTGGCTGTCGCCGAGAAGTGGCTCGGGCCATGGCTGGGCTACTGATGACTATTAATCCGGTGAATAGATAGCACAACATTTGGGGCGGTGTTATGGATGTGTCCGCATGAAGGAAGACGGACGCAAACTAAGCAAAGAACAACAAGTGGGGGCGCGTCGCCGGACGATGCTTCTGCTCGGCAAGGGATGGCATGAACGGGAGATTGCCGAAGCTGTGGGTGTGCATGAACGCACGGTGAGGCAATGGAAGTAGCACCAAAGAGACCACGGCACCGAGGCACTGCTACGCGATGAGCGTGGGCGTCAGCATGGAGAAGAACGCAAGTTCACTGCTGCGCAGGAGAAGCAAGTCCGAGGCCTCATCGCCGACAAGCTGCCCGAGCAGTTGAAGCTCTCCTTCGCCCTATGGACACGCAAGTCGGTGGCTGAGCTGCTGGAGCAGCAGTTTGGCCTCAATCTGCCAGTGCGCACGATGGGCCTGTATCTCAAGCGCTGGGGCTTCACACCGCAAAAGCCCATCAAGAAAGCCTATGAGCAGAACCCCGAAAAGGTGAAGGCATGGCTGGAGCAGGAGTATCCGCAGATCGCGGCAGCAGCCAAAGCCGAGGGAACGGAGATCTACTGGGGTGACCAGACTGGAGTCAACCATCAGCCCAACGCCCCCAGGGGTTTTGCTCCGCGTGGAGAGACGCCTTTGATCAAGCAGATGTCCAAACGCTTCGGTAGCTCGGTGATGAGTGCGGTGAGCAACCGGGGGAGCGCCCGGTGGATGGTTTACAAGGGAGCGCTGGACTCGGCGCTGCTCCTCCGGTTCCTAAAGCGGCTGGTGCGCTCGATGAAAGGGCGCAAAGTGTATCTGATCCTCGACAACCTGAGGGTGCATCACAGCAACCCGGTGAAAGGCTGGCTAGAAGAACATCAGGAGGTTATAGACGTCCATCACCTGCCCAGCTACAGCCCGGAACTCAATCCAGACGAACGGCTTAATGGCTCGCTGAAAAGCACGCTAAGCCATCTGCCCTTGGCCAAGGACGACGCAGCCTGCAAAAGCAAATCATCGGCAGGCAGATCTCCTGCCAGAAGCAGCCTGAGCGCATCCGCTCCTTCTTCAACTCAAACTCAACTCAGTATGCAGCAGGATATTCTTTCTTTGTGCCGGATTACTAACTACCCTGTTTGAAAAAGATAGAAAAGCGACGGCTCAATACACTCTTGCTCAGCAGGTTCTGCGTTATTATATGCTGTTATCAGTTCTAGCTCTCAGAGTGCCAAGGCATCAATTAATATTCGGTGCTTTGCCCATAGGTTTTGGCGCCTAGTGCCCTACAGGTTTAAATTCAAATTATAAATGCCTGTTAAAAAACACTCCTTAAGAGATTCCGCTCGATTTTATGATTACAACCCCACTTATGGATATGAAGCTCTCTAGACCAGTCCTGTTAATATGGGTTTGTTTTTCAGTTTTGTGCAGCCAGTCGGTTTGTGGCCAAGAGGCAGAGACAGCCAGCGTCGCTGAGCATTTGAAGGAGGAGCTTTTACTTCCAGGAGTCAGTTTGGCTGAGGGTGTTTCCGAGATCACAGGTGTGGCGATTAGTCCCCTGCTTGGGGTGAGTGCCTTGGGAGCCTGGAAATATTGGCAGGCTGATGAAGAGATGCGTGCTCGACTCCCCTGGTATTGCCAACCCTGGATTTGGGGCACAGGCTTGACCTTGCTGGGAATTTGTTTCCTCAAAGACTTCCTAGGCGCAGCCGCCCCAGCCTTAGTCAAAAAGCCTCTCGATTTCTTGGAGCTCTTTGAGGATAAACTCAGCGCCTTGGTGGCTAGCGTGGGTTTTGTGCCGCTAGTGGCCTTGGCGATGTCCCAATTTGAGCAAATCCAGCCAACAGAAGCCATGCAAAGCGGTTTTGGTATCAGCCTTGCTGCCATTCCCACGGAAAACGTGGCCCAGCTCGTTCTTTACAATCCCTGGCTTACCGTACCGCTCTCATTGATAGCTTTTGGAGCGGTTTGGCTGAGCTCTCACGCAATGAATGTCCTCATCGCGCTATCTCCCTTTGGCATTGTCGATGCGGGGCTGAAATTAACCAAGCTGGCCTTAGTTTCCCTCGTCGTTGGGAGCGCGGCGTTGGTTCCGCTGTCGCCGTGGCCATCATTGATCATCTGCGGCATTTTCATTCTCATCGGCGCTTTGGCTGCTGGCTGGTCTTTCAGACTGACGCTTTTTGGGACTCTGATGGGGCGAGATTTCCTGCTCAATAAAAAGGCAGAAGCTCAGGAGGTGCGCGAAGCTGGCATCCGTGGGTTCTTGGCCCGCCAGTTGCAGGGTGCCCCCGCACGGAGTTACGGTAAACTCACGGCTGACACGGATGGAAGTATCCACTTTACCTATCGTCCTTGGCTGATTCTTCCCTCTCAAAAGCTGCCGATCTTAGAAACCGGTTTGGTGATGTGCAAAGGTCTGCTGTATCCCAGCGTGTCACACCGCGAATCTTCAGAGGCCCGCCCCCGAAGCACGCTGATCCTGCTGCCACGCTACCGAAAGGTGGAGGAAAGTATCGCCTGCCGTTTTGGCTGTCAGGAGGTCATCGACAGCACCCTCATTCGTGGCTTTAAAGCCATGCGCCAGTGGTTGGTGGATTTTCTCTCCCTGGGGCGAGATGTGATCACGGCAGCAACAAAATGAAGCCTTACAAAGAAGGTGGGCAGGAGTGCCGTATGAATGGCACCGCCCAACATGAATCCAGAACGCCATCTGCTTAATCTCATCACCGCCGCAATGCTGTGGGTGAGCCTGAGTTTGTCGGCTAATGAACCTCCTTTTGATCAAGGCCCCCACTGGGCGTTCATCGCCCCGGTCAAAAGCTCGGTAGCACATTCGATCGATCAGCTTCTAGCTCACCAGCATTCTAAAATGGGCCTGGTGCCGCAGGGTCAAGCCGATGCAGCGCTCTGGCTGCGGCGTGTTTATCTCGATCTCACAGGCCTGCCTCCCAGTCTGAAAGAACAGCAGGATTTTGCGCAGCAAGATTCCATGCCAAACCGCCGAAAAATCGTCGATGCTCTCCTAGCATCGCCTCACCATGGCGAGCGCTGGGGCAGAAACTTCATGGACATCTGGCGCTACAGCGACTGGTATGGCCTGGGCAACCAGCTACGATACAGCCAGAAACACATCTGGCATTGGCGTGACTGGATCGTGGAATCACTCAATAAAGACCTGGGTTACGACACCATGCTCCAGCAGATGCTCGCAGGAGATGAGTTGGCACCGGAAAACCCAGACGTGCTGCGTGCCACGGGTTTTCTGGCCCGCAACTATTACCTCTTCAACCGCACCACCTGGCTGGATGACACCATCGAACACACCTCAAAGGCTTTCCTTGGCCTAACGATGAATTGTGTAAAGTGCCATGCCCATAAATATGACCCCATTACGCATGATGAATACTACGCGATGCGTGCCATCTTTGAGCCGTACCATGTGAGGCTTGATGCCATCCCTAGCCAGACTGATTTGGAAAAAGACGGCCTGCCTAGGGTCTACGATCTCCATCTCACACGCAAAACACACCTTCACATCAAGGGAGATGAAAAAAACCCTGATCCGAGTCGTGACATCAGTCCCGGCGTTCCTGCCGTGCTTGGCTTCAAGGCACTCGAAATCCATCCCGTGAAGCTGTCACCACAGGCTGCGCAATCAACACGAGCCAAGGCGATCACTACCATCGGAGAAACCAAGAAGAAGCAAACCAAGGTAATCACCTCATTAAAAGCTCTCGAAGGCCCAGATGAGACTGATAAAACACGCTTCCTGCCCTTCCCTAATGAGAGTACTGGTCGCCGCGCCGCTTTTGCAAAATGGATCACCGACCGGCAAAATCCACTCACCGCACGAGTCATCGTCAACCATCTCTGGTTGCGCCACTTCGGTCAGCCGCTCGTTACCAACGTCTTCGATTTTGGCAGACAATCCAAAGCTCCTCCGCTGCAGGAAGTTCTCGATTTCCTGGCCGTGGAGCTGATGGAAAACCATTGGAGCCTCAAGCACATCCATCGTCTCATCGTTATGAGCCAAGCCTATGGTAGAACAAGCAGCAAGCTGAACGCCGCCTCGGTCAATCAGGAACGCGATCCCGAAAATGTGTATCACTGGCGCATGAGCTCGACACGCCTGGATGCACAGGCCCTCCGAGATTGCCTGCTGAAACTTTCAGGGAGGCTAGATGCCACGATCGGAGGCCCGACGCTGCCTGCGAATAGCTCTGACAAACTGGCGCGTCGCAGCCTTTACTTCAATCATACAAGGGATGACTCCAACGCGTTCCTTGCCACTTTTGACAATGCCAACGTGTTGGACTGCTATCGACGAGCCGAAAGCATTGTGCCCCAGCAAGCCTTGGCTCTCATGAACGCCGAAACGTCCTTGGCTGCCGCTCAAAAAATCGCCCAAGCCATGAATGTGACGAGCGACTCCCAGTTCATTCAGGACGCTTATCAGACCTTGCTGGCCACTCCCCCGACAGCAGAAGAACTCGCCCTTAGTCTGCAAGGCCTTCAGCAATTGGGAGCCACAGAAACGGCACGAGCAGCATTCATCCACATCCTGCTGAATCACCAGGATTTCATCACCATCAGGTAGTTTAAAAACTCACGAGAGAGTCTCGCTGCTGGCATAAGTGACCAGCTGAAGAAATGATATGCTCTGCAGCCTCCATCAGCTCAGCCTCAGTCGTGTCAGCTGAAAGAGAAAATCTTAAAGTGCTCAAAGCATGTTCAGTGTTAAATCCCATCGCCTCCAGCACATGAGAAGGATGCAGCGATGCCGACCGACAGGCTGATCCACCAGAACAAGCGATGCCCTTTTGATCGAGTAAGATCACCATCCCGGCCGCATCCACACCTGGCAGGCAGATGCTTGATGTGTTCGGCAGGCGAGATGCCTTCTGACCATGAATCATCATCTGAGGCATCTCGGCAGCGAGCTTTTGCTCAAAGCCATCCCGCAGATGCGCCACGGACTCATGGCTCCCAACAGCGAACCTTTGCGCTGCCTTTTCGGCGGCCAGCCCCAAGGCGACAATGCCAGTCACATTTTCCGTGCCACTACGCCATCCGCGCTCCTGCCCGCCGCCGAGGATCCATGGACGAAAAGGCACTCGGCGGCTCACAAACAAAGCGCCAGTTCCTTTCAGTCCATGAAACTTGTGTGCACTCAGACTCAAATAATCAACCGCCATGGACGAAAGATTCACAGGCAGCCGCCCCACCATTTGGGCTGCATCCGCATGAACCAAAGCGCCAGCCTCATGAGCCAGCTCAACCACCTCGGCGAGGGGCGTAATCACACCCGTCTCATTGTTGGCCCAGATCATCGAAATTAGGGCCGTTTTCCCAGGCTCGATAGCATCTTGTAACTCCTCAAGGTTCAGCCGCCCGTAAGCATCGACGGCCACTCGCTTTACGCGTCCGCCATCGTTTTCCCAGCGCGAAGCGCATTCAAGAACGGCCTCATGTTCGACTGCACTGATGATTAAAAGTGGGCGCTCAGGATACTCATGCTGCACGAAAGACAGCACCGAGTTAATACTCTCTGTAGCCCCCGAGGTGAAAATGATTTCTTCAGTACTCACCTTCATCAGGTCAGCCACCTGCGACCTTGCCTTTTCGAGCCCCTTTCTCGCTTTTCTTCCCAATTGATGACCCGAAGACGCATTGCCGTAAATATCTGTCAGATAAGGCAATATCGCCTCCACCACCTGTGGATCAGGTTTGGTCGTGGCATTTGCGTCGAGATAAATCATGCCAGACTTGTGCTACAAAATAGCGCGATGACAGGTGCTTTTTACTTTTGGCAAGTAATCAGAAAGAATCTTTCCGGTTGACGAATAAGTTCTGGCTCCTAGAGTAGCGACCCTCTTTTAAACCTATCCATTTCTGTAAACGTATGCCCGAAGTTCAAATCCGCAAAGGTGAGCCAGTTGACCGTGCTTTGAAGCGCCTAAAGACCAAGCTCGAAATGGAAGGTATTCTCGAAGAAGTTCGTCGCCTTCGTTCCCATGAGACCCCCGTAGAGCGTACCAAGCGCAAAGCTCGCGCTAACGCTAAGCGCGGGAAAATTCGTTTCCGCTTCACTCTCCCGAAGGCCGGAGAGCCGACAGTTGCACCTGTTGCTTAAGTTTTAGGCTCGTTGTTTAGATCCCAACCTGTTAAAAGGCTGTCTGTCATGCAGGCAGCCTTTTTTATTCTTCATACTTCCAGCCAAGCTATTTCTGTCGACAACATGGTGTCGTCATCGAAGAGGAACTTGCCGATGAAGTGCTTTTTCTCGATCAGAACTTCAGCCAGCCAGAAGCGATCATCGGCCCACATTTCCTCAAAAGGAAGGGCGGAGAGTGGCGTCCAAAGTGGTATGGCTTCAGGCGTCTCGATGGCTTCACCTCTCCAGCTGGTGGCGCGATAAACATCCACGTGAAGAGACAGCCCATCGACGAATTGAAACCATAACTCTCCATGTTTGACTGGATCGAATGCGGTGACTCCCAATTCCTCTTGGGTTTCACGAATGGCGCACTGCAATGAGGTTTCACCAGGGTCCATTTTGCCACCAGGCCCGTTGATTTTACCAGCTCCTAGCCCGCGTTTTTTACGGATCAGCAGCACTTGATGCGAAGTTTCATCGACGATGAACATGAGCGTCGCTCGAAGGCCGGGTTGCCACTGCTGCCAGTCAGGAATCATAAATAGGAGGTGCCTCAGCC
>CANHTV010000183.1 GCA_947463285.1 Verrucomicrobiaceae bacterium
CGCGATGCACGGAAGCAACGTGATGCTTTGCCTCAACTTCCCGCGCCGCAGAAAATCTATGCCGGAGCCGTCCACTACGGCAGCGGTGCCTTCAAAGGCACGCACGGCATCCCGCGCACGATCAACATCCTCAAACGCGGCGACATGAAACAGCCCGCTCAGGAAGTCCGTCCAGGCTCGGTCACCGCGCTGAGTGTACTTCTCCAAGTGCCGTTCAAAGTCGCTGGAGATCACGAATCCGCCCGCCGCGCCGCTTTGGCGAAATGGATCACTGACAAAAACAATGCGCTGACTTGGCGCAGCATCGTCAACCGCGTGTGGCAGCATCACTTTGGTCGAGGTTTGGTCGATACCGCAAATGACTTCGGCCGCATGGGCGGCAAGCCGAGCCATCCGGAGTTGCTCGACTGGCTGGCCGTGACCTTCCGCGACGACTTTGATGGCAGCTTGAAGAAACTGCACAAGCTCATCGTGATGTCACAGACCTATCGCCAAGCATCAGAATCGTCCGGCCTGTCTGACAAATCCGACGCCGCAAACATGTGGTGCTCCCATCAAAACCGCCGCAAGCTTGATGCCGAGTCCATCCGCGACAGCATCCTCGCCGTCAGTGGCAAACTCGATCTCACAATGGGCGGTCCGAGCTTTCAGGACTTCGTCATCGACAAGCCGCAACACAGTCCGCACTACGAATACCATCTCCACGACCCCGAGGACCCGAAAAGCCATCGCCGCAGCATCTACCGATTCATCGTGCGCAGCCAGCAGCAGCCTTTCATGACCGTGCTCGACTGCGCCGATCCATCCATGCGCGTGGACAAACGCAACGAATCCCTCAGCCCACTGCAAGCGCTGGCCATGATGAACAACGGCCTCACCGTGACGATGGCGAAGCATTTTGCGAAACGCGTTACGAAGGAAGCGGCTGGATTAGACCAACAGATGAAGCATGCCTTTATCCTCGCCCTCTCCCGCGAACCCAAGCCTGACGAACTTGCCCCACTGGTCGACTACGCGAAACGCGACGGCCTGGAAAACGCGTGCCGCGTAATCCTGAACCTGAACGAGTTCAGTTTTGTGGATTAGGCAGGATGATCACCACCTCCAATCCGCCCCCTTCACGATTCCGCGCTGTGACCGTGCCACCGCAGGCTTCAATGCAGCGTTTGGTGATCGCTAGACCCAAACCACTGCCGCCAGTGTTGCGACCGCGGGCGGCTTCGGGGCGAAAAAAGGGTTCAAAGAGGCGTGAGACGGCCTCTTCAGGCACGCCGGGGCCGCGGTCGAGGATTTGAATGACGACGCGGCCATTTTCGGCTTTGGCGGTGATTTCGATGTCTTTGGCGTAGCGGACGGCATTGCGCACGACGTTGCCGATTCCTCGATCGAGGGCGTTTCGGAGGCTGTGGAGTTGGATGTCGCCGATGTCGAGTTGGATGCCGTTTTCGGGGACTTCGCGGGCGAGGACGTTTTGGAGCAGTTCGCGCAAGTCGAGGTCTTCGGGCGTTTCGCGGTCGGGGATGGTTTCGGCTTTGGTGAAGGCGAGGACTTCTTCGACGAGCTTGGCCATGTGCTGGAGTTCGCGGTCGAGTTTTTGCAGGTAGGTGGCCTGCTCGGGTGTGCTGCGTTGCTCCACCACGCCGAGGGCCATCTGCATTCTCGCGATGGGGCTGCACAGCTCGTGGGCGACATCCGCCGTGATGCGACGCTGCTGCGTCATGTAGTCGCCGAGTTGGGCGGCCATGGTGTTCACGGAGGTGGAGAGTTCGCCAAGCTCGTCGTTGCGTTGGTTTTCAATTCGTTCGTCGAATTTGCCATGGGCGATGCGGCCTGCGGCAGTGTTGAGCGTGCGGATGAAGCCGGTAATGCCACGCACGAAGGGCATCCACATGAGTGCGGAGATGAGGAGCGCGGCAGCAGCGAGCCAGAGCCACGGGCGCAGATCAAAAAAGAGGCCACCGCCGCTGATGCTATCCGAAACCATGACGAGCGTGAGTGAGCGGCCGCCTTGCGCGACGAGGTCAAGATGAATGCCAGCCCAGTAACGGGCGGGATCGCCCGCACGCAGCATGAAGCGCGGCTTTGGTGGTGCGTCCGCAGGTCGTTTGGAGACGGGGCCTGGCTGGCGGCGCGGACTGCTGTCGCCGGGAGGACGGCGGTCGATGAGTTTGGGGAGCACCTCGGCAGGTGGCGCGATGGCTTTGCCAAAGACCTGCTCGCCGCGTCCGTCGAAGAGGCCGAAAGTGACGCCGTGCTTTTGATCGTGCTCACTCAAACGAGCGGGCCACTCGCTTTCGGCGAGGCGAGAGAACTCGAAGGTCACGCTCTCGCCGATGGCTGCGATGCGATCACCCGGTTCGCCGGAGAGCATCCAGTCGAGCCCGAGCTTGAATTGTGCTTTGAGGAAGAAAATGAACAGCAGCGCCAGCACCGCGAGGTTCAGGGCGAACCAAGAGAGGATCTTGCCGTAGAGCGGGAGTTTGAGTCGGCTCATCGTCCGGGAGTCATGAGTTGATAGCCATAACCGCGCACGGTTTTGATGAAGCGCGGCTCTTTGGGGTCATCGCCGAGTTTTTTGCGCAGGGTGGAGATGTGCATGTCGATGGCGCGGTCAAAGACATCCCATTCGCGGTCGGCGACCTCTTCGATGAGCTGCTCGCGGGTTTTGACTCGGCCATGCGCTTTGGCAAGTGAGAGCAAGAGGCCAAACTCGGCCGGTGTGAGCTGCAAGGCCTCGGCACCGAGCACGACAGCATGCGTTTCGTGATTGATGCGCAGCTCGCCGATGACGAGTTCTTTGACGGGGGCTTGCGGAGCTGTCTCAGCGATCCAGCCGGTGCGGCGCAGCAGGGCGCGGAGGCGGGCGAGCAACTCGCGAGAGGAAAACGTTTTCGGCAGGTAGTCGTCGGCGCCGAGTTCGAGGCCGACGATGCGGTCCACCTCCTCGCCACGGCCGGTGAGCATCATGACAGGCACCTTCGATTTTGCACGAATACGGCGGAGCACCTCAAAGCCATCGCAGCCGGGCATCATGACATCGAGGATGATCGCGGCCCACGGCTCGGACGTGGCGCGGTCGGCTCCGTGCTCGCCATCGTGCTCCATTTCGACCTCGAAGCCCATGGGCTTGAGGTAATCGGCCACGAGCTGGCAGAGCTCGGTGTCGTCGTCGATGATGAGGAGGCGCATGGTGAAAAGGTGGTGCCTGCATCTTTGCCTGCATCCCTCTTTACACAATCCCGACAAATTTGCCTCTCGCGGGTGAAGAGGGCCTGACACGGGGTTTGCAGCATGGGGTAACCATGAAACGCTTTCTTGCCCTCGTCTGCCTCCTGCCGCTCGCTTTACATGCCCATACTTTGCCCTCTGGGGACAAGGAGGCGCTGCGGGCGCATATTTTGGAGGAGTTTATGCAGAAGTCGGCTCCGAAGAAGGTGAAGCCGGTGGAGGCTCCGATCCCGAAGACGCTGAAAAGGCCGGTGACGGTGGCGGGGTTGTCGGGGTTTGATCTTTCGTCGTTTTTGACGAGCGGGTCGGCGTTGCCGCCGGCGGGGAACGGGCTGCTGATGGCGGCTGCGTTTGCGCCGTTTAAGCCGAAGGTGCGCTACAATTGGGATGGGACGACCTTTTTCCTCGAATCGGACAACACGCCGGAGGGCATGCCGAACAAGATGGTTGGGATCACGACCTGGCAGCAGCAGGTGCCGATCCCGGCGGCGTATTTTGCGCACTCGACGAGCAATGAGAACAACGCGAGCTCGCTCGGTTATCAGCAGCCGAATGTGTGGCGCATCCCGCTGGTGCCGGTGCCTTCGGCGTCGCCCATCGTGATTTACAATCCACCGGCTCCGCCGACGAATTTCTTGCGCGGGGCGGTGGCGCTGGCTTCGAATGGCATCGCGATCTTCAATCCATCGAATAATGGCGGGAATGTGTCGTATGAGATCGGCGAGCTGGACTACTACGGCGGTCACTGCGGTCTGGCGGATGATTATCATTACCACATCGCACCCACGCACTTGAATACGCGCTTCAGCGGGCCGTTGGGCGATGACAAGCCCATCGCTTGGGCGCTGGATGGCTATCCGATGTATGGCTTCCTGGAGCCGGATGGGTCGCCACGGCAGGCGCTGGATGCGGAAGGCGGTCACGATCATGGCGGCGGCTGGGGTTATCACTACCACGCGATGGGCACGACGACGGTGGATGCGACGCATCCGTATGGCACGCCGCAGTCGCCTTACCTGATGAAGGCCTTCCACGGCACGGTGGTGAATTTTGGCAATCAAGTCGATGGTCAACCAGCGGTGGGAAATCTGCGTGCGGATGGCACCGGCGGTTACAATGCGAAGGCGGTGGCCGGGGCTTACATCGTGGCGCAGATGAATCCCGCGCCGCTGGTGACGGATGGCAGCGGGCATCTCAGTCTCGTCGCGGGAGTGAATCTCACCGGATGTGCGACGACTTACGGCAGCACCACGGTGACCTGTGCGAGCACGACGGGACTCACGACGGGCCTGGCGGTGGTCGGTTACGGCGTGAGCAATGGCGCACGAGTCACCTCGGTGACGAACGCGACGCAGTTTGTGCTGAGCATCCCGGCGATCGCGACGACGACGGGCAAAAACTTCACCGCCGTGTCGATGGCCACCGCATCGCCTGATGCGCATGTCATGCGGGTGAACATGGGCGGCGTGGACTATGACGAGTGCTGGACGATCAATCGCAAGGTGAACCCTCGCTCACTGACGATGACGTGGCGTGCGCAGGCACTGGTGGGCGGTGTTCTGAGCGGCCCAGTGCTGACGACGACGCAGACTTACACGCCGACCGCGGGCTCGGCCTCGGGCAATCGTCTCACGGCTTACCCGATGGGCGCGTGGTCGGAGGTGAAGCTGCCGGATACGAGCCAGGTGGTGAGCACGACGACGACCTTCGGCGAGGACAGCGACTACACGACGACTCCCTCCGCGAATCCGCAGAGCTTCACCGACAATGGCGACGGCACGATCACGGACAATGTGACCGGTTTGATGTGGCAAAAAGCCGACGCGGGCGAGATGACGTGGGAGAATGCGGTGAACAACGCGGGCACGGTGACCACCGGCGGCTACAGTGACTGGCGTTTGCCGAATCCGCATGAGTTGATGAGTCTCTTTAACTACGAGACGGGCAATCCGGCGATGAACGCGACCTACTTCCCGCCTGCCTCGCCCTCGACGGAGTATTGGTGGTCACGCGATGTGTTTGGCGCCAGCACGACGAATGTCTGGTGCGTGAACTCCGGCGGCGGCGTGGGTCCGAAGCCGAAGGCGGAGACGGTGAGCGCGGGCGGCACGCTGCGCTACCACGCCCGCTATGTGCGGCTGGCGCAGAACAACATGACGCACAACTACGTGAACAATCTCGACTGCACGATCACGGACACGGACACCTCGCTCATGTGGACGCAGATGCCGAGCACGGCGATGACCTGGGAGGCCGCGCTCGCCTGGGCGGAAGGGCTCACGCTCGGCGGCTACAATGACTGGCGCATGCCGAACATCAAAGAGCTGCAAACGCTGACGGATTACTCGCTCGCCACCACCAGCGGCGGCACGGCGACCAATTTGAAGCCTGCGATCAATCGCACGATGTTCGCGAAGACGATGTCGGGATGCTCGGTGACGTCCGGCAGCCCCGTGGTGGCGACTTCGGACACCACGGACCTCGCCGTCGGCATGACGGTGATTGATCCTTTCAGCATTGCGGGCACTTACATCAACCACACCACCACGCCGACGATCACAGCGATCAATCCAGGTGTGAGTTTCACCCTGAGCAGCAATGCGCTCGCCACCGGCACGGGCTTGATCTTCCGTGCCTTGCCACGTGCAACGGCCTACTGGTCTTCCACGTCGAACAAAGGCACGCAAACCGAGGCGTGGCTGCTGGAGCTTGGCGTGAACAACAGCGTGCCTGCCGCCGAAGGTCCGCCGCGTGGAGCTCAGGGCATCATCAGCTATCAGGCAAAGACAGCGAGCTTCCCGGTCTTTGCCGTTCGCTCCGCCACGCTCACCACGCAGATCGCCGTGGCACAGGGCGCGACCTCGCTCACCGATGGCCTCAGCACCGTGGCGTATGGCAATGTGAATGTCGGCAACACGCTTTCGAAGACTTTCACCATTACGAACACCGGCAGCACGCCGCTCGACATCACGGGTGTGACCATCGATGGCACGAACAGCGCCAACTTCTCCGTCACCACCTCTCCAACGACACCCATGGCGGCAAACAACGGCACCTCGACCTTCACGGTGCAGTTCAATGCGTCCACGTTTGGGACGAAAACAGCCGTTTTGCACATCGCGAGCAGTGACGCGGGCAATCCATCGTTCGACATCAATCTCTCCGGCATCGGTTTCGTGCCTCCGCCGACGGTTTCGAACATCACGATCAATCCGATCTCGCCGAGCAGCACCGATCCGGCGGTGGTGACGGCCCAGGTGGCGGCTGGAAGCGGCGGTGGCATCAGCGGGGTGACTTTGACTTATGATCTCGGCGCGCAGGTGACCGGGAATGTGTTCCGCGAGACCTTCTCGATGGCGTCGTCGAACAACTGGAACGGCTCAGGTGGTCTCAATACCTGGACGACGAACGGAGCCGGAGCCACGCGTCAGGCAAACTTGCAATCGAACCGCACCTCGCCCGTGGTGCTGACGAATTGCACGACGACGAGTGCGAGCACGAGCGTGGTATGCAGCAGCACGGCGAATCTGTGGCCAAACATGAGCATCACCGGCCCTGGCATGGCGGCAGGCGCGGTGATCAGCTCGATCACGAATGGCACGACCTTTGTCATCAGCGCGGCGGCCACGGCTTCGAGCACGACGGCCACTTTGACGGCGAATGGCATCACCTTGACGAACTGCACAACCACGGTGGCGAGCACGACGGTGACTTGCGACAGCACGACGGGCCTCTTGGTCGGCATGGGGCTGACCGGCACCGGTTTGGCGAACAACGCGACTGTCAGCTCGATCACGAACGCGACGACGTTTGTGATGAGCGCCGCTCCGACAACACCGGGCACCGCTTTGACTCTGACTGGGAATGGCAACGCGCTGGAGTTCCAGGCGGCCTCCGCGAGCCTCACGACAGCCATGGCGACCTCGCCGGTGATCAATGCGGCGGGCACTTCGGGCTATGTGGATTTCTATGTGCAGACGCGTGACCTGAACAGTCTCTCGCCGAACAACCAGTGGGCCTTCCAAGTGTCGCCGGATGGTGGC
>CANHTV010000184.1 GCA_947463285.1 Verrucomicrobiaceae bacterium
CGCCAGATCCTCATTTACGGCGGTGTCAGCGATGCCGACATGGAAAAGGGCAACATGCGCTGTGACGTGAACATCAGCCTGCGCCCGGAAGGCCAGACGGAACTCGGTGCCAAGATCGAGCTCAAGAATCTGAACTCCATGTCCGCCGTTCGCCGCGCCATCAAGTATGAGACCGAGCGCCAGACTGAAGCTCTGAATCGCGGTGAAAAGCTCATCCAGAGCACCCGCCGCTGGGATGATGATCGTGGTGAGACCATCCTCATGCGCACCAAGGAAGATGCGCACGATTACCGCTACTTTCCCGACCCCGACCTCATCCCGCTACGCACCGCCGACATCGTCGCCCGTATGCGACCGCAGGTCCCCGAGCTTCCGCACGAAAAACGTACCCGCTTCGAGCAGGACTACGGCTGCAGCGCCTACGATGCCGGCGTGCTCGCCAGTGAAAAAGCGCTCGCGGCTTATTACGAAGCCGCCGTCGCGGCTGACCCGAAAGTGCCCGCTAAAAAACTCGCCAACTGGGTCATCAACGATCTCCTCGGTCTGCTCAAAGATACCGAAGATGGCATCACCGCCTGCCCTGTGGCACCTGCCGCGCTGAGTGAACTGGTGGCGACTGTTGAAGCTGGGAAAATCTCCAACAACCAAGCCAAGGAAGTCTTTGCTGAGATGTTCGCGAACGGCGGAAGTGCCGCCGAGATCATCAAAGCCAAAGGCTTCGAGCAAGTCAGCGATACCGGCGCACTGGAGGCTATCGTGGAGCAAATCCTCGCCGCCAATCCTGACAAGGTCGCCGAAGTCCAGGCTGGTAATGACAAAGCCATGAACTGGTTCACCGGCCAAGCCATGAAAGCCAGCCAAGGCAAGGCCAACCCCAAAATCGTCACCGACATCGTGCGGAAAAAAGTGCTGGGATGATCCACGCATCACCGGCATGAAGCGCTTTGTCTGGGTGATCCTCATTCTGCTGCTCTTGATGGTGGCAGCCGGGATGTGGTATCAGCAGCAGCGCTTCATAAGGCCTTTCGACCCGGCTTTCATTCGGCTTTCGGCTTTAGAAATCGCGCAACTGCCACTGGCCACACGTTTTGATCAGCCCATGGGGTCGGAGCACGGTGCATTGACCTACAACGCCCAACGTTTTCGCCTGAACCGACATCTGGGAGACGATTTGAATGGCATCGGTGGACTGAACTCGGACCTCGGAGATTCCGTTTACGCCTCTGGCTTTGGCCGGGTCGTTTATGCGGGCGAGCCGGACCCGAGTTGGGGGAAAATGATCATCCTGGCCCATCGTGTCCCTGATCCAGAAAATTCTGCCAAGGTCCGCGTCATCCAGACCGTGTATGCCCACTTGCAGGAAATGTTCGTTAGGTCTGATCAGCTCATCCAGCGCGGTGAAAAAATCGGCACTGTTGGTTCTGCGGATGGTCGCTATCTCGCGCATCTTCACTTCGAGGTGCGCGATGGCCCCTACGTGAACCCCGGCGTCGGTTACGCCAGTTCTCCTCTTAATCGACTCTCCCCTGAATCCTTTATTCTTCAACATCGCGGAGCTGAAGCAACCTTGCTGAATCCAACACCGAATTAATTTAAAAATTCAGAATCAGTCAGCAAGGTATGCCCGTCAGCCCGGAAGATGAGCCACTGATGATCACGACACCCTTCTGTTCAGAGTTTAGGAATAGTGTCATCAGTGCCCATGAGTGTTTCCCAAACTCAGTCACTGAGGCTGAAGCGGAAGAAGCGTTTGTTGCCTGTCAGCGGCTGAACCACTTCCAGTGGGTTGGCCTGACTTTCTGGCGTGACGGTCCAGTTTTGCAGGTTTTCGGAAGTCTCCATTTTCAGCCGAATGCGGGCGTTGTTGTCAGGGCCGGCGGTGATGATGACAGAACCTGGACGTGCATCAATGAGCTGTTGCATGGTGGGACGTTTTGAAAGCTCATTGACGAGCAAGGGTAGGTTGGTATCGCCTGCATCTTGTTGGCTGGCAGTGAGTGTTGGGCTGGGTGATGTCTGGCCCTGAGCCTGCCATTGTCCCAGCAGCTTCGGCGTTTGGCCTGCTGCACCATTT
This sequence comes from Verrucomicrobiaceae bacterium, assembly GCA_947463285.1. Lineage (GTDB taxonomy): Bacteria > Verrucomicrobiota > Verrucomicrobiia > Verrucomicrobiales > Verrucomicrobiaceae > Prosthecobacter. The sequence goes on from CANHTV010000184.1 coordinate 2,075, forward strand.
AGGGTATAGCCAACCTGTGCGGGCGGATTGCCTGCCTGGATCTGCCAGGTGATGGTGCGTGTGGCGGGGTCATACACGCCACCACCGATGATCTGGCCCAAGCTGAAGCCTTCGGGCAAAATCTCTTTGAGCACGCCATTCCCCAGCGGGGTCTCCTCGGTGAGGTTGACGCTCCATGAGGATGGGTTTCCAGCGCTTTGCTCAAGCTGCCGTCTGACATGACCGGCGAAAAACTGGACGGGCGGCAGGAAGCGGCGGTTGTACTCCCAGGCTTCGACTTCATCGTTGGTTCCTGGGTGTGGTTCCAGCTCGGGCAGGTTAAAGTTGGCGGTAAAGAGGTCCAACCAGGGCGTGGACAGGTTCAGGTTGCTGAGACCGGGGAGCATGTTGGAAAGCTTCAGTGTGGCGCGCAACCGGGCGCCCGGCACGATGTCCATGTCTGCCTCATAGCTGGCGTTTGAGAAGAGAATGCCGTGCTTGTAGTAGCGCTGTCCGTTGCGGCTTATCTGCGGCGAAGAGTTGTCATCCACGGCCATCCTGAAGGTGCGTGGGGTGTTTTGTTGAGGTATAGGCATGGACCAGGTGGCTTGGGTATGGCTGCCGGTGTGGGGATTGATCAGCCAAGCATTGTGAGGGGAGGTATCGACCGTAAAACCTTCACCGATCAGTGAAACATTGGCGCGCATGTCGCAGCCGATTCCGACTGCCCAGTTCTGCCAGGCGAGTCCAGTGTCCTCATAATAAAGGGTGGGTGAGCCTGCTGAGGCGGAGGCACCATTCATGGGTGGATCAAAGTTGGAGCCGAGGTCGAGATTACGCCCTACCAGAGGGTTGTCGCGTCCTCGGTTGATGAGCGTTTCGCCGAACAACCTCACCTTCAGTGTGATGCCAGCGCCTGCTCTCAGTACGAGTTCCTGGCCATCATAAACGCGGTCAGATGGCAGGCCGACTGAGCGGTAAAAGGCGGCGTCTGCATTTACCGTCTCGATGGAAAGTGAGGCTTCAAAAGGCGTGCGATCTGGCAGGTCGGAGGCAATATAGCGTGGTGCTGTCTTTACGGTGGCTTTCCAGGGAATGCGCAAGCCGAGGCCGAAGGTGGCAAAGGCACTCGTCTTAAAGTAAATCCAGCGCCGCTCGTACTCCACTGAGCGTGACCAGTCTTCTCCGATGGTAAAGCCGTTTAGCATATCCGCCGAGTAGGTGGATGAGGATACAAGCTCGGAAATGAGCGCCACTTGTGCCTCGAGCAGGGGGGCCCGCTGCACCATCGCGCTGCCCAGTCTGTTCAGCGCTGGACCTGTAGGTATCGGCACCGTCACATCACCAGGCTCCAGCGCAAGACGATCCCCCACGGCTGTTTGAGCCTCTGAGACATCCGTCAAACGTGGGATGACTCGGCCAAAGAGAATCGTTTCCGTGATCGTCACGGGGCCTCGATCATTGGCCAGTTCATCGAGGAGAGCTTGAGCGCCCTGGGCCGCAGCCGTTTGAGCCTCGGGATAAAGCTGCAAATGACCTCCGTTGGCGATGAACGTCGTCGCTTTCTGCAACAACTCACTCTGGGTGGGAGTCTGACCTTCACCCGCCACCACATTCGCCCCGTCGGCGAAAGTAGCCCCGTCTTGGCTGAGCAGGGCGTTCACCGCTGCCCCGTCAAGCATGTTAAAAGTGACTGCTTTGCGCAGCACAAGCCTGTCCGTCCATTCCTCAAACTGAGATGTCACCGTCCAACCAGGAGATACAGGGCTATTTCCACCCTGGCTGGCGTCTGTCAGGCTATCGATGACGCGGTCTGTTTCACTGAAAAGCTGCTGCCCGGCCACCCCCACGGAAAAGCGCACGCCGCCAGCCGTGACGATGGGCGTATTCGCAAACTGCTCCATGGTGCCTGATCGTAGGAGTTGGTTAGCGCTGCCTTGATTTTGGGCAAGCACCGGAGCGGCGCAGGTAAATGCACACAGAGTGGCAATGTTTAGTAGTTTCATGAGGATGCGAGTGGAGGGTGAGTCATCGGCACAGGCGATATTTCATCGCTCAGGCATACGAAGAAGCCCTCTTTGCAGTGCAAGGTTACACTTCCGCCTGAAAAATAATCCAGCCGGTGGCTGCCTGCATGGCCATCCCGCTCACTTGGAGAAAAGTACCAAACCGAACACCCAACGAGAATGTTTCGGCGTGTGAATGCCTAAGGGATCTTGATCACACCGACGGTGGCATTGTCCTGACGGTCATCGTTGATACGTCGAATCGCAAAGAGGATGGCATCCGTGATCTTATCTGCCGTAGTGTGACGGCCAAAGCCAAGCAGTTCCTCCAGAGCTTTGTGCGTGAGGGTGAAAATGCCGTCGCTGGCGGCGATGATGATGTCGCCTGACTGAACTTCTAGCGGGTTTTGCGGAAGGTCGATCAGCGCGATAGGGTAGCCGAGCAGTGCGCTCTGAAGGGTGTGACGATCTGGATGATGCGCGGCCTCTTCTGCTGTCATGTGGCCGTTCTTGACACGTTCCTCCAAAATCGGCGTCAGCGAGTGGTCCGCATTCAACCTGATCAGCTCACCCTGGCGATACAGAAACAAAGGTGAATCACCAACACTGATCCATTCAATACGATCCTTTGCAGCGATGACTGCCAGCATCGTCGTGCCCATCGGCGGGGCTACCGATGGCATCCGGGCGGTGATGTAGCCGAGGGTTTCATTGGCGGTATCCAAGGCTGTGCGCAGCCGCCAGCTGGTGCTGCCGGTTTGCTCATGAAAGGCGCGGACGAAGGCGTTCACGGCGATGTAGCTCGCCACACTGCCGCCCGCATGGGCACCCAGCCCGTCACCAACGACGAGCAGCAGCTTGCTGAGCGCGGTGTCCTCAGGTTCGGCGGCATCGGCAAAGGCGTAGTAGTCTTCTTGGTTGTTACGTTTCCCGCGGTACTGTCGGGCAGCAAAGTCTTGCTCTTGCTGAAAGGCCTTCTGAGTCGGAAGCGGGATGTGAGGAAGGGGAACGGGCGAACTCACTCGGTAGAAAATGTAAAGATCGTGGTGTGCTGGTAAGTCTCGCCTGGACGCAACGCAGCGGACGGAAACTGAGGCTTGTTCGGGCTGTCAGGATACTTCTGAGTTTCGAGGCAGAAACCGTGACGTTTTTCGTAAACATGGCCTGATTTGCCGATGACGCCTTTGAGGTGATTGGCGGTGTAAAACTGCACGCCAGGCTCGGTGGTGGTGACTTCCATGACGCGACCAGAGGAGGGATCTTTGACCCGCGCAGCCAGTTTCAGACCCTGACCTTTCAGCACGAAGTTGTGGTCGTAGCCTTTGCCTTGCAGCAGGGGTTTGAAGGCGGCGTCGATGCGCGCGCCGATTTTTTGCGGCTCGGTGAAATCCATGGCCGTGCCTTGCAGGTTTTCGATTTCACCTGTGGGAATGAGGCTGTCATCCGTGGCGGTGAATTGCTCGGCTGGGATCAGGATCTCGTGGTCCAGAACATCGCCGCTGCCTTCGCCTGCCAGATTGAAGTAGCTGTGGTTGGTCAGATTCACCACGGTCGGTTTATCCGTGGTGGCTTGGTAGTCGATGCGCAGTTCGTTCGCTTCCGTGAGACGATACGTCACTATGCAGTCCAGCATGCCCGGGAAACCTTCTTCGCCATCTGCGCTGGTGTATTTCATCTGCACCGCATTCGCTTCAGTCTGGATGTTGGCCTGCCAGACTTTTTTGGCGAAGTTATCGAGGCCGCCGTGGATGTGATTTTTGCCGGAATTGGCCGTCACCTGATACTCCACTCCATCCAATGAAAAAGTAGCGCCGCCGATGCGGTTGGCGTAGCGTCCGGTGAGGCAGCCAAAGTGAGGATGTTTGCCCAGATAAGGATCCAAGGAGTCGAAGCCGAGCACCACATCCGCCATCTTGCCACTGCGGTCCGGGGTCTTGAGTGATACGATGATGCCGCCGTAATTCGTGATGCGTGCTTCCATGCCCTGGGCATTTTTCAGCGTCAAAAGCTGCACTTTCTCTCCCGTTGCCGTTTTCCCCCAAGATTCAGCCGTCACCGTAGCCTGAAGGCAGGGGATTGGCAGGAAAAGTGCGGTGAGCAACGCGCGGAAAGTCATGGCGTAAAAGGTTGAGCGGCCATTCTGGCGGCTGCCAAGGTTTTCCGCAATGCTAATCAGCGCTGTCTGTGCTCTGAGATTAATCGCCTGAAGACGAGGCGCAAAAAACAGCTAACTTGCAAGGATGAAGCGCTTGATCGCCCCCTTATCGCCACTCTGTGATTTGTGGCCGCTGCTGCATGGCTGTCTGTTGGCTCTGCCAGTCGCCGTGGCGGCTGGCTCGGCGAGCGCGCTGTTTCTCTGGGCGCTGGATCAAGGGACGGAGCTGCATTGGCAGCATCCTGAATGGCTGTGGGGGCTGCCTGTGGCCGGTGTTTTGGTGGGGCTGCTGTATCAGCATTTTGGCAAAGGCGCGGAGAAGGGAAATAACCTGCTCATTGATGAGATCCATCAGCCCGGCGGCGGTGTGCCGACACGCATGGCCCCGATGGTTTTGATCTGTACCTTGATCACGCATTTGTTCGGTGGCTCGGCGGGACGTGAAGGTACAGCCGTGCAGATGGGGGGCAGCTTGGCGGCTGGTCTGGCGCGGCTGTTCCGAGTAAGTGAAAAAAATCACCGGCTGATGCTGATGTGCGGCATTGCAGCGGGTTTCGGAGCCGTGTTTGGGACGCCGCTGACCGGGGCCATTTTCGCCATGGAGGTGCTGGTCATCGGACGCATCCAATACGGCGCGTTGATTCCAGTTTTGGTCGCCAGTGTGAGCGGTGATGCCACCTGCACGGCCTGGGGGATTCATCACACCGTCTATCATCTGGAGGTGCCGCTTTCGGCGGGAACTCATGCGCCCTTTGAGGCGATGCTGCTTCTGCATGTTGTGATGGCTGGGGCTTGTTTTGGCCTGGCCAGCCTGTTTTTCTCTGAGCTGACGCATCGTCTCCAGCGCGGTTTTGTCGGCCTCATGCCCCATGCCGTCTGGCGGCCTGCGCTGGGTGGCCTCATCATCATTGCCATGACCTGGATGCTCGGGACGCGTGATTACCTCGGGCTCGGTGTCGAACCACCGCCGGGCGGCATGGTCAGCATCACGCAGTCGTTTGAGGCGGGCGGTGCTACGACCTGGAGCTGGCTGTGGAAGGCGCTCTTCACC
>CANHTV010000185.1 GCA_947463285.1 Verrucomicrobiaceae bacterium
GCGGTTCTTGAGACCCCAGTCATACTGATGGGAACCTTTGAGGAAGAAGCCCGGAGTCTCCTGAGGAGTGCTCGTGAAGTATTCCTTTTCCTTCTTGTCTGCTGCGCTGGTGCTGATGTCGGCCATGGTTTTGTGATGGTTGTTAAGTTAGGCATTCACGCATAACCAATGGTCGCTTGCCTTCCATGCCTGTATCGGCGGGATTTGTGTCGGATTCAGCAATTAGATTTTGATAAAGACGAACAACCCTGCGGCAAGACTGGGCGTAATCGGAGGCATGTTATCTCCTCGACCCTCATGAACGACCTTTCTGGAAAACGCATCGCCATTATCGGAGCAGGACTCTCGGGTATCGCGGTGGCTCGCGGACTCACACAACGTGGCGCGGCGGTGACATTGATGGAAAAGTCTCGCGGCTTTGGTGGTCGCTGCGCCTCGAAGCGCTGGGAGGTCCATGTAATCGATCACGGGGCTCAGTATTTCACGATGCGGGATGAGCGGTTTCGCGAAGCAGCCGTCGCTGCCTGCGGAGATGCTTTGGTGCAGCTCAATAAGCCGGTGCGTGATGAAAACGGGCACGAATTGCCAGATTCGGGCCGCTGGATTCATCGCGATGGCAACAGCCGTCTCGCTCGCGATTTAGCGAAAGGCTTAGAAGTCCGCACCGAGTGCCAGATCAAGGATGCACACAGCCTGCTGGCCGAATTTGATCAGGTGGTAAGTTCTGCACCATGGCCGCAGACGGCTAAGCTTTTCGGCATTGAGCCTGTCTTTGATTACCTGCCATGCCTTGCGGTGGTGCTGGCCTATCATGGCGAGTGGATCGGCCGCTCGCGTGAAACGTATGCCTTCAGTATGCCTGGCAAGGCGTTGGCCTGGGCGGCCTGTGAGAATCACAAACCTGGACGCATCGCACCAGGCTTCACAGTGCTTGTGGCGCATCTTGGAGAGGCCTTCAGCCGCGAGCACCTCGAAAAAATGCCAGCTGAATATCCAGCACTTGTTCGCTCCATGGTCGAGGAACACTGGGAGATTCCCGCTGATGCTTTTGCCAGTGCTTTTGGGCATCGCTGGCGTCTCGCCCGCGTCGCTTCGCCGCTTACAGTTCCCACTTTGCCTGCGCGGATGCATTTTGTCGGCGATGCGATGCGCCGCTCACGAGTGGAGGACGCTTGGCTGACCGGGCATCTCTTTGCCCAAACCACCTCTTTTGAGTCATGAATAACGTCCTCGAAGATCGCTGTGCCGGGATGATCTCTGGTGCCTACATCGCCGATGCGCTGGCGATGCCGGCGCATTGGTACTATGACCGCACGGCCCTGCGGGAGGACTACGGTGTGATCCGTAGCTACCTGCCGCCGAAGCATCCGCATCCAGACAGCATCCTATGGCGATCCAGCTACACGCCGCTAAATGAGCGCGGCGACATCCTGCGCGAGCAAGCCCAGTATTGGGGGCAGCCGGGCATGCATTATCATCCCTTTCTTCGCCCTGGAGAAAACACGCTGAACCTTCAACTCGTGCGCTTGCTGGATAAATCCCTGACCGCGAAGGGCGGCTACGATCTTGATGACTACCTGAAGCGCTACATCGACTTCATGCTCACGCCGGGACGGCATCGTGACACCTACGCGGAGGAGTATCATCGGCACTTCTTCACGCGGCTCGCACGCGGCTCGAAGCCACAGCGCTGTGGCGGCACGGATGTCCACATCGGTGGCCTCGCGAGTGTGGGCTTGCTGAGTGCCCGGCTGGGTAAAGATGCGTCCGCTGCTGTGCAAGAGCATGTGGGCTTTTCTCATGGTGATCCCGATGTGCTCGATGCGGCAAAAACGCTCACGCGCATGCTTTTTGATCTGCTGCTTGGCGAGCCACTTAGGGAGACGATTTTGCATCATGGCGGGCGCTGGTTCTCCGAACGAAAAGCCGCGACATGGTCCAAAGATCCTGACTTGGTGGTCATCGGCCGTCATGTGAGCCCCGCCTGCTACATCCGTGAATCGTTTCCCGCTTCTCTCTACCTCGCGTGGAAATATGCCGACGACTTCGAGGCCGCCGTCGTGGCCAACACCATGGTCGGCGGAGACAACTGCCATCGCGGCGCAGTCATCGGAGCGCTCGTGGGCGCAGCTTGTGGCCATGAGCGACTTCCCCAGGCGCTGCGAGACGGGCTGCTCAGGCACTCAGAAAAAGCACCCGAATCTACAGAGTCTTCCTCAGCTTAGAAGAGAGCTTGCCATTTCACCGCCACTCCTTCAGGCTTGTATCTGATTTCGCAATCTCTCCATGTCTGATAAATCATCCATCCTCAGCGTCGTGCCTTTGGGCGCAGCACATCGTGTGCAGGGAAACCGCTCCGTGGCGCTACCTGGAGTGACGGTGGACATCCTCACCACCCGTAAAATCGAGCTTCAGCATTGGGAGCTGCGACGGCTGAATGATCCCTACTGGCGGCTTTACTGGCCGTTGGAGGAAGGCGGACAAGTCGAAATCAATGGCACACTGACACCATTAAAGCCGGGGACGGTGTATCTGATCCCGCCACACACGACCTTCAGCACCACCACGCGGCAGCCTTTCAGCAAATGGTATGCGCATTTTAATCTCGGCCCGGTGGCCGATCGTGCCGCGCCTGGGATCTATGCATTCCCCTGCACGCCAGCTCTGCGGACTTGGCTCAAGGAATTGATCAAACTCGGCGCCAATACCGATCAACCACGTTTCCCCTGGGTCTCTGTTTTACTCGTGGCTGGAGTGGTGCAGAAACTACCCGCCCAGGTCTGGGATCAACAAAGGCTGGATGCCCGTGTGTTGAAAGCGATGGAGTTCATGAACCAACATCTCGGGCTCAAACTGACCGCCGAGCAGATCGCACGGCACTCGGGGCTGAGTGTGCGGAATCTGAACCACCTCTTCCAGCAGGAGCTCCAACAACCGCCCATGCGTGTGCTGCTGGATTATCGCCTGGATGAGGCCTGCCGTCTGCTGCGCCACACGGATGACAGCATCGAAGCCATCGCTGAATCCTGTGGCTTGGTGAACCGCCATTACTTCAGCCGCATGATGCGCCAGTACCGCAACACCTCGCCTGCGGCTTATCGTCAGGAGAGTTTCGGCTGAATCTCGTGAGCCTTTTATGATTCTCCAGCTTCATGATTTGCTCCTGCCTTTGCGTCATCCCTTCACCACCGCGAACGGCACACTGACGACGCAGCATAATCTGCTCGTCAGTTTGAGCGATGGTCAATACACTGGCTACGGTGAAAGCCCCACCTCACGTTCCTGGCCGCAGCTTGCTACTGAAAGCGCACGCGCTGCTTTGGAGAAATGCCGCCCGGTTATCGAGTCGCTGAACTTTGAGGAACCGGCGGAATTTTGGGCTCAGATGCAGCCGCATCTCGGTCATCACCCCTTCGCGCTTTGCGCCTTGGACCAGGCTGCCCATGATCTCTGGGGCAGGCGTCATCAGCGGCCCATCTGGCAGCTTTGGGGCCTTCATGACGAGGCACTACCACCGACGAATTACACCCTGGGGCTCGACACGACAGAGCGCATGGTAGCAAAGCTGCATGAGTTCTGCGACTGGCCGCTCTATAAGATCAAACTTGGCTCGGGGAATGATCTCGCCCTGATGCAAGAGCTGCGCCAGCATACCACCGCTGTGCTGCGAGTGGATGCGAACACGGGCTGGACTGTCGAGCAGACGTTGTGCATCGCTCCCGCCTTAAAGGCCCTGGGCGTGGAGTTCATCGAGCAACCTTTACCTCGAGATGACTGGGCCGGAATGCAACGTCTGCACCGTGAATGCGCCCTGCCCATCGTCGCGGATGAAGCCTGTCAAACGGAGTCAGACATCGAGCGCTGTGCCGCCTGTTTCAGTGGTGTGAACATCAAGCTGGCCAAAGCTGGCGGCCTCACTCCGGCGCGCCGCATGATCCAGCGCGCATGCGATCTGGGGCTGCGAGTCATGGTCGGCTGCATGTGTGAGAGCAGTATTGGCATCAGTGCCACCGCACAGCTTTTACCCTTGATCGATGATGCTGATCTCGACGGAGCCCTGCTCCTGGCAGAGGATATTGCCGATGGTGTCGTGATCAATCAAGGGAGGGTTACTTTAAATAGGCGGCCAGGGACTGGCGCGAGATTAAATGCCGCAGGCATGGCCATCATCACGCATTAAAGATACATTTAAGCCTTCAGCGAAGCTTCTTGATCCTGAATCTGCTCGCGGATTTTTTTCAGCACAAAGGTGCAGGCAGCCGTGGCTGAAAAAAGCTGCACAATGGCCGTGGCCAGAGCGATGCCACTGAGACCCATATTCTGCATGAGAAGCCAGTTTAACAAACCATTTCCCAAAGTGGCAAGGGCTGAGACGATCACGATGAAACGCGGCGCCTGCATGGCCACCACCACGCGTGCCGCGAGGCTGCCGAGGATGTAAAAGGGAATCTGTAAGGCTGAAAAACGCAATACTTCCGCCACGCGCTGAGTGTCCTCAGCCGTGAATGAACCACGCTGAAACAAAAGACTGACGATCTGTGGCGCTAACCAAATGAGCACCAGAACCGCCGGCAAAGCGAGTGCCACGATCAACAGGGCGCTGCTGAAGAGTTGTCTGCGAACGCCCACCCAATCTCGGCGTGCCACCTTGTCCGCGAAGTAAGGAAAAAGCACCTCACAGCTCGGCGAGACAGTGACAGCCAGGATCATGCCGCAGATTTTATCCGTAAAACCGAGAACAGCGACGCTTCCCGGCGTGAGCCACGCAGCCATGATTTGATCCACGACCACGGTGCTGCCGAAGATGGCACTGGCCAGCAGATATGGCAGAGCATTGCGGGCCACCTTGCCCAGCTCCACCTCCCAGCGGCAGAAACAAGCAGCGGACCAAGCAGAAAGCGGATGCACCTGGCGACCAATCGTAATGACCAGAACGAGAACATGCAGCCCGGCCCCGATGACCGTCCCTAGCACCAGGGTTTCCACATCGGCCTTGGGATTGGCAAAAAACAGCATCGCCAGAATCGCCAGCGGCACAACAACCGGCGAGGCGGAAACGACACCGAAATATTTCTCTGCGCGCAGCCAGACGCCGAGTTGATAACTCAGCCCAAGAGAGACCATGAAGGGAAGCAATCGCCGCAGCACCTCGATCGTCAGAGTCTGTTTTTCAGGTGAAAAGCCAGCCGCCAGCGCGCTGACCATCTGAGGAGCACCGAAGTACATCGCCGTCGCGATCACGATCAAAGTCAGCAACTGCAACACACAGGACTGAACCGCCAGCTTTTGCGCATCACCTGGCTGCCTCTGGTGCTGAATTTCCGCATACAGTGGCAGAAAGGATTCAGGAATGCCACCGCCCAACAACGCCGCCACCGAAGCCAGTAAACCAAAGGCGAAGAGATAAGAATCCAGGGCATCATTGATGCCGAATTGACCCGCCACGGCGGCGTCCTTCACAAAGGAAACCCCCTTCCCGACTACGGTCATCAAGGCCACCAGCATGAAGCCCGACACCATGCGCGAAGCCATCCCACGCTGAAGGAGTGAGTGGGCCAGGGTATGAAGTTTGGAAGCCTGTGAACGCAAGACGGCATTATAGAAGCCCATTTCCGCCCCGGCAATACCCCAGCGCAGGTGGTGCAACAAAGTTGAAGACAAGGGCGAAGTTACATCGCATACTGCGCGCCCTGTTACACCCGCCATGAGCGAAAATGAAGCGCCCCTCGAATCACCAACACCGAAACCCTCGGCCTTGGTGGACCTTACTGATCTTCGGATGATGCCTGCCTGGGTTTCAGGCATGAGCACCAGCAGCACGAACTTGAGTCAATATGAAGAACGTGAAGATCGCGGCCCGCGCCGCGATGGTGATCGCAATCGTCCACATGGTGATCGCCGTGGTGGCCCTCCGCCCAGACGCGATGGCCCAGGCGGCGGCCCGCGTCGTGATTCCGGTGATTCTCGTCCACCACGCCGCGATGGTCCTCCTGGTCAAGGCGGCGGCCCTCGTCGTGATGGCCCTCCCGGTCAAGGCGGCGGCCCTCGTCGTGATCGTGGAGATCAGCGCGGAGGTGGTCCTCGTCGTTTCGGAGATCGTGATGCCGCACGCCCGCAAAGAGAGTGGGTGGAAATCCCACGCGACATCCAGGTCAGCATCGAGCCGGAAGATAAATCCGCCGAAGCCCTGGCCAATCACATCCGTAGCAGCGGCCACGCTTTCAGCATGTTTGATGCTTCCAGACTCGTCCTCGCTGGCAACGACCGCTTCCACGCCCGCTTTACTTGCGCTCAAGAGCGCGCCAGCGGACTGTTTGTCACCCTGGGTGATGGTGGTCTTTTCCTCAGCCGTGAAGAAGCCACTCAGCACATCATGCGCAGCAGTGCGCTTGATGCGTTCTATCGCACTGAAGAAATCGAGCTTGAAGAACCCAAGGGGGATTTCAAAAGCGTTGGCGTCTGTGGGATCAGTGGTGAGCTACTCGGACCGCCAAGCCATCACAGCTTCCAGACCTCCATCATTCGCCTGCACCGCGAGCGTTTCTCGTCCATGGCTTTGGAAGATTTCAAACGCCGTGTACGCATCGAAGCCAATCCTGAACTGGTGACACAGTGGAAGGAAAAGCAGAAGAAAGGTCAGCGCTGGGTCTGGCTGAAAGGTGAGGTCGCTGAAGGTACAGAGCCTGTCACCCTCTCCACCCGTGCAGAAATGGAGGCTCATTTCCGCCGCCTGCATGGTGAAGAAGCCGTCAAAGAAGCACGCGAAGCTTTTGTCATTGGCAACATCGACAAGTCCAAGCTCTCACATGTGCTTTTCCTACTGCTCCGCAATGCCGTGGATAGCGCCAGAAAGCATCTTTTCGAGATCTCGCAAAAACTCGGAAGCAGCTTCGAGCGTCGTGGGTTGAAACTCTTCAAGCGTCGTGCTGGCAAGCTTTTCGTCTGCCGCGTCAAACCTCGCGCCATTGACCAGGGAACCGTTTTCTCTGAACGTGTGACCAAGATCGTGGAAGTGCTGAAAGGCAAGTCTGGCATCCTGCTTCACGATCTCGTTGAAGCCATCTGCCCATCGGAAGCAGCAGCTCCTGTGGCTGAAGGTGAAACCGCAGTGCCACCACCACCGACTGAAGAACAGATCACCGTCATCAAAGACATCCGCTGGCTGGCTAACGAAGGCTACGTCATCGAATACAGCGACGGCATGGTATTCCTGGGCGTGCAAGGCGAACC
>CANHTV010000186.1 GCA_947463285.1 Verrucomicrobiaceae bacterium
CCCGTTGATTTTACCAGCTCCTAGCCCGCGTTTTTTACGGATCAGCAGCACTTGATGCGAAGTTTCATCGACGATGAACATGAGCGTCGCTCGAAGGCCGGGTTGCCACTGCTGCCAGTCAGGAATCATAAATAGGAGGTGCCTCAGCCTGAGGCAAAGGAGTCTATGCCCCAGACCAAGGCTGATGCAAGAAAGAGCGGCATTTAGCCAGAACTCAGGGTTGCCATATCTGACACTACTCGCGAAACTCACAATCCTTTATCATGCCGCCAGATCGCCAGATTCTCATGCTTGCCACACTCGCCTTCTTGGCTGGAGTGGTGTCGGCGGTGCGGGCTCTTTTAAGCGGTAATTGGAGGCCTCGTCATCAGTGGGTGGCCATGTTGATCGGTTTTGCCCTGCAAACCACTGCGGTTTACCTGAGAGGTCAGGCCGTGGGGCAGTGCCCCATGAAGAGTCTTTCTGATATTTTGATCTTCATTTCGTGGAGTATTGTTTTGTTGTATTTTTTGGTAGGCTCGACCTACCGTGTCTCACTTCTTGGCATCTTCACGGCCCCTCTTGTTTCCGCGATGCATGTGCTGGCCTTCAGCGTTCCGAAATCGTTTCCTGACTATGCTGAAAAGGTGAAGGTTGACCCTTACGTCGAGCTTCATGCGGCGCTCGCGCTGGTAGCCTACGCGGCCTTTGCCCTGGCTTGCATCACGGGAGTGATGTATTTGCTCCAAGAGCGATTTTTGAAACAGCACCGTATCGGAGGCTTGTTTTATCAGCTCCCACCGATCCAAGGCCTTGCGCGTGCCATTCAGAGACTCGTGCTGCTCGGATTGGTTCTGCTCAGTGTGAGTCTGTCGGTTTCATTCAAATTACAGACGCCGATCAGTAATCCTAAGCTGATCTTCGCTTGGGCTGTTTGGGTTCTTTATGCGATCATTGGATTCATCATGTGGCGGCATGTGCTGTCACCTCGGCAGACCGCCTGGCTGGCATCTGTCGGGTTCATCATTCCGTTTATCTCCCTCTGGCTCGTGACGTCGCATGGTTGATTCAGAGGCACCCAAAAACCAACTGCTCTGCCTGGGCCTGAATTACCGAACTACACCGGTGGAGGTTCGCGAGCGTGTGGCCTTTCCTGAGGCCAGAGTCGCTGAAGCTGTGCAGCAGGTCCAGACACTGAAAGGCTTTGAGGAAAGTGTTGTCCTCAGCACCTGCAACCGCGTTGAGATTTATTCCACACACACTCATAAACAGGCTGAGGCTGCTCATGACGAGTTGATCACCTATTTGGTGAATCGGTTTGAACTGGCTCCAGAGCAGGCTGAAGCCTTGGTTACTTATAAACTCGACGCAGCAGAAGCTGCTCGACACCTTTTCAGAGTCGTCAGTGGGCTAGATAGCATGGTGCTCGGCGAGACGGAGATCTTTGGACAAGTGAAAGCTGCTTACCAACTTGCCCTCAACAGTGGCACGACAGGCCGCACCTTAAACAAACTTTTCCAACAAGCCTTCTCAGTTGGAAAAAAGGTTCGAAATGAAACCAACATCCAACGCGGATCGACCAGTGTCGGCAGTGTGGCTGTCGATCTCGCTGAGAAGGTTCATGATCTGAAGCAGTGCCGCGTCATGCTAGTCGGTGCGGGAGAAATGAGCCGGACCTGTGCGCAGAGTCTTCTCTCACGTGGAGCTAAAAGCATCATTGTTTCAAACCGCAGTCATGAACGCGCGGTGGAACTAGCGACCGAAATGGGCGGAAAAGCCCTCAAGTTTGATGAGTGGGAGGGCTCCATGCATGAGGTGGATGTCATCATTTCCAGCACGAGCGCCCCTCATTTCGTTATCAGGCCTGATCAGATCCAGCAAGTCATGAAAAAAAGGCGTTGGGAGCCTTTGCTGATCATCGACATCGCAGTGCCTCGTGATGTCGATCCTCTGGTAAACGGCATCGAAGGCGTCTATTTGTATGACATTGACGCTCTTCAAGCGATCGCTGATGAAGGACGACGTGAGCGTGAAAAGCAGCTTTTTGTTTGCGAGCAGATCATTGAGGAGCAGTTGAACAAATACGGCTTTGCTTAATCGAGCAGAGGCGTTTCTCCGGCTGTTAATTCTGTGAGTTTGGTTAAAACGGCTTCCCGGACTTCATTAGGCGTAATTTTTGTTAGACAGTCGTAGTGACCAAAAGGGCACTCACGCTTAAAGCATGGGCTGCAAGAAACACGGTGACGGATTACTGTATGAATCGGCCCCAGGGGACCCGTCAGCGTGGGCTCTGTGGAGCCGAACAGACTGATGGTCGGCACCTTGAGCGCCGAGGCTAGATGCATTGTTCCCGTGTCGTTACTGACCAGCAGGCGAAAGGTCTTTAACTCCGTCATCAGCTCCGAGAGTTTCGTTTTTCCTACCAGATTTAAATGTCGCACGTCGCCCACCAGCGATGAAAGCTGTTCACCCATCGGTGCTTCCTTGGGAGCTCCCACAAAGACCCATTCGATATCAGGATGAGAAGCTGAAACCGAACGAATGACCTCAGCATAACGCTCCAGCGGCCATCGTTTAGCTGGGCCGTACTCGGCGCCAGCACAGATGCCTATGCGCTGTAGGGATGGTTGCATCCCCGTCAATCCCCCCTCCTTGGGGTTCTTGATGAGCGCTTCAGAACGACCGGCACCCGTGGCTGATGCTATGCGTAAATAACGGCGCACATGGTGAATGGGCTGACTGTTTTGGCCCAGGGGTTCAGCCACCCTATATCGCAAAAGTTTGGACCTGAAAGTCCCCTTGAAACCGACCATTTCTCGAATGCCCGCCAATCTTAGCTCAAAGGCGCTTCGAGCGCTGTTGGTAAGCAAGATGGCAACGTCATAGCGGACTCCAGTTGCTTTGATTTTTTTTGCCACCGACATCAATCCTTCTTTGTCTTCCTTGCCAATGTAGCGCGAGACTTCAGGCTGACCTTCCCAGAGTTCTCTGAGTTTTTCTGGGCCGAAGATGGTGATTTTGACATCGGGGCGCCCGGATTTCATTGCGCGCACTGAAGGCATGGCCATGCAGGCATCGCCTAACCAATTGGGTGATCTCACAAGCAACTCAAACGGCTGGAGCCTGGATTGATCGTAACCCTGAGGGAAAGCAACACCGCGCTTGTAGTTGCGAAGAAGAAATTTGGGATTGGGGGTCTTCCAGCGGTTATGAACCCAGAACCAACTTTCTGGCTGACGCCGAATCATGCCCTCCACATAGCGATTCATCTCCGCCGTGAGACTGTCGAAGGTGTATTTTGCAGGATGAGGATTCACGGCACCATAAACCACTCGCCAGCGAGCCGGGCCATCGTCATAGACAGCCAGTGTGACCATCATGGCTTTGATCCGCAGAGCGATCATACTTGCGATGGGAGTCGTGGAGCCGATGCGATCAAATAGAGGGCACCAGACCCCAAGATCTCCCGTGTGTTGATCCACCAGCACTCCGAGGCTGCCCCCTTCACGTAAATGCCGCACAGGCCCGAGGAAGCCATCACGACGACTGAAAATCGCATATCCAAGACGCTCACGTCCCTTCAAAATATGAGCGTTCATGAAAGGGTTAGTCAGCGGCTGATAAACCGTGGCGGGCTTGCGCCCAAAAGAGCAAAGTGATGGAATCTGCCCCAGAATCTCCCAGCAACTTTGATGCACCACCAAGCCCAGCACAGGTTTGCCGCTGTCCAAAGCCGTCTGCATGTGTTCCATACCTTCGAGCGTGACACGTTTCAGGATGTTCTCGGCAGACATACTGGTCAGCTTGAAGCCGCTAAGCATGTTGGCCAAAAGTGAGGCAAAATGCTGACGAGCTGTTTTCTGAAACCATTCTTCGTCACGCTCGCGACCAAAAGCGATGCGTAGATTGTTCACCACAAGGCGGCGATACTTGCCAGCCACAAACCAAGCGATGAGCCCCAGGCAACGTCCTATATACCATACTAAAACGAGCGGCAGCATGGCCAGCACAGTTTCCATGCAACGATAGCACACATAAATGAGCCACTGACTCACGAGCTTGGGTGAGAATTTTAAGGATTGGTCTGCCTGTGCCATGTCGCTTCCCAGTTGCCACAATGACTGCCAGGAAGCAACTTTTCAGCACACCGGGAACAGATGAGTTCAATCATTTACAATCAGCTCTTTGTTTGGCAGTCTTCACCACAATGAAAAACCTGCTTTTACTCACGGCTCTCGGTCTTTGCTTTTCGTTCGGCATCGCTTCAGCACAAAATTCTAACAACTCTGGCCCTACGGAAACCAAACCTGTGCCTGAAGAGTTTCTGCAAGACGGCGTCTGGACTGGCTCACTCAAAGGCGGTCGTTATATGGTGAAAGCGGCGCAGATCGTGGCCCTTTCAAAGCATGAATATGTGGCTGATGCCGTCGCGAGAGTGGTCGAAGTCAATTTGACGCTGAATTCGAATGCCCATGTGCGCTTTTATTTTCTAGAGCCTGTGAGGCTGGAGGGGACGGGCACCCTTGCCGCCGGTCAGCAGGCGATTGATAAAGCGCGAGCTTTAGTGCAAGACGCGGCCGCTCGGATTTCCCCGACTCTGGTTGAGCCTAAAGT
This sequence comes from Verrucomicrobiaceae bacterium, assembly GCA_947463285.1. Taxonomy (GTDB): domain Bacteria; phylum Verrucomicrobiota; class Verrucomicrobiia; order Verrucomicrobiales; family Verrucomicrobiaceae; genus Prosthecobacter. Next base: position 4,594 of record CANHTV010000186.1, read on the forward strand.
CGTCAAAAACTATCCCACGACGACTCATAATCACACCATCGAGTATGTGATCAAAGAGGAGTCCCGACTGAACTCTCTGTTTCATAGCCTGGAAGGTGCTTTCCGTGATCCAGGAAAGAAGCACTTCTGGAGAGAATGATGCAGCTCAGCTATTGCGCACAGCTCGCTGGCTGATCACGCTTTTCACGAGGCGCAGCATGTCAGCTGGCTCATAAGGTTTTGGCAGAACTGCGGCGAATCCGTAAGCAGCAGGTCTTGCCATCACAGGATCATCGCTGTAACCGCTTGAAACGATGGCCGTTACTTCTGGATCTATCTGACGAAGACGCTCCATGGTGCGCACACCGCCCATGCCGTTCGGAATGGAAAGATCGAGAATGACCAGTTCATAGCGCCGACCATTTTGCATAGACTCCTGATAGGCTCTGACGGTTTCACTGCCTTCTGCGGTCTCGGTGATTTCGTAGCCCTGGCTGCTGAGATTTCGTACGATCAAGCTGCGGACTAGGGGATCATCTTCGAGAACCAAAATGCGCGGGCTGGCTGATGGAGGCTGACTTTCAAAGGCACGGCTCATGCCTAGGGCATCGACTTCATCACCATCTGCATCGACAGGCAGGTAAAAGCGCACACAAGTTCCTTTGCCTGATTCACTGCGGATAGAAAGTGAGCCGCCATGCGCTTTGGCGATGGATTCGCAGACGGTCAGGCCAAGACCCGTGGCGTTTTCAGCTTTTCTCGTGCTGAAGTAAGGCTCGAAAATATGCGGTAGATTGTCCGCTGTGATGCCTTCGCCGCAGTCATTGACTTCAATGAGAACTCCGGTCGGCTGGTCTGACAGATCGGTTGTGGCGTCATGTGGAAACATTTCACCAGGGTCTGGAGCGTGACAGCGGACGATGATGACACCGCCCTCCGGCTGCGCCTGCTCCGCATTGCGGATGAGATTTCCTAGAAGACGGCGAATTTGAGCGGGATCGACAGCTACCGTTGGTAGCTGCGGTGATACTTCGAGGCGATACTCGATACGTGGAGCACGGCTGTGATGCTGAAAAAACTGTTCCACCATCTCGCCGAGCTGCGTCGGTCTCTTGATCGGAGCTCCACCTCGGGCAAAAGTCAGCAACTGCTGTACAAGTCCCTGAGCTTGGAGAGTCGCTTGTTTGGCAGAATGAAGTTCGGGCAGCTGTACGGCGGATCGCAGGCGCATTTCCGCGAGTGAGAGATTCCCCAAAAGCACCGTCAGCAGGTTGTTAAATTCATGAGCAAAACCACGGGCAAGCAGTCCGAGTGACTCAAGACGATCCATGCGATGTCTGCGATCTGCCTCTTCACGCTTGGTGGTGATATCTTGCCAGAGTATCAGCAAACCTTCGGCGAAGGGATACCCACGAAGCTCCAACCAAATATGTTTTTCCTCCAGGAAAAGCTCTCGGTTTACCGGAACGCGGTGAAGCATGGCGTGTGAAAGCGCCTCATAATGAGCCTCCCGCGTGGCTGCTGGCAGCAGATCCCAGATCTGGCATCCCAGCATTTTATCACTGCCGCGGTCGAGCAAATGCTGCGCACTGGCATTGGCGTAAATGAGCCGCCAGCGTCCATCTAAGGCGATCAAAGGGTCGGAGATGCTCTCCACCACATCGACCAACGGCGCCTGTGCGGCTACATTTGGATTCACCATCGAAGCCGCCGTGCCCATTGGCGCAGGTGATGCCAGACTATGAAAAAGAATGACGACTCCAGTCAGATTGCCATTTTGATCGCGCAGCGGTGTGGAGCGGTCCTGCACGGCGACTCTTGCTCCTTCGCGAGAGGTCAGCCAGACGGTTCTTTCCAGCACAGGCTGGTTTGGCGTCGCCAGTTCCACCATCGCAGGCTCACCTGTTGCATGATAGATGCGGAAAATTTCATGTAGGGAGCGGCCAACCGCCTGGGATTGCTCCCAACCGGTCACACGCGCTGCTGCAGGATTCATAAATACGATCACCCCGGCCAAATCGGCAGCGATGACTCCATCAGCAAGACTTTCAAATGTCTCGAAGTAGCTCTGCTCACGGCGGCGGCGGTCGAGTTCATCTTGAACACGGGCGGCAGCCACCTCGACGGTGAGGCGGAGCTCGTCATGACTGAAGGGCTTGAGAAGATAACCCTGAGGATGTGTCTCACGGGCACGAATGACGGTCTCAAGGTCCGCACAAGCCGTCACATAAACGATGGGAACAGGGCCAAATTGCTGGAGGCGACGGGCGGTCTCGATGCCGTCAATGGCACCATCCAGATGGACATCCATGAGAACAAGGTCAGGATGCAGCTCAGAGTGTAGCCGCAGAGCTTCTTCACCGTTGGCACAGGTGCCCACGACACGGTAGCCAAGATCATTCAGGCTGGCAGCCATATCACAGCCAACCAAGCCCTCGTTCTCGACGATCAAGATGCGGAGGCGATCAAAACCATTCATTTAGTGCTAGTAAAACCAAACTAGCTCTAAATATCAGCAGATGCTATAGGAAAACGCAATCTAATTTCGGTCCCGCCGCTTTCAGCCGTGCCCAGAGTCAGCTTTCCTCGCATTTGATCGGCGAAGACGGCCAGGATTTTCAGGCCCAGACC
>CANHTV010000187.1 GCA_947463285.1 Verrucomicrobiaceae bacterium
GGACACCCTGAGAGAGGAAGGCATGCTCGACTGCCTGCGGATGCTGCACTACCACCAAGGCAGCCAGATCCCGAACATCCGCGCCATCCGTCAAGCAGTGACCGAGGCCACGCGTGTGTATTGCGGCCTGGTTCAAGAAGGCGCTCGCATGGGCATCCTTGATCTCGGCGGTGGTCTTGCCATCAGCTATGACGGATTTAAAGGAGCCACCTCCGCCTCCAGCAACTACGGCACCAAGGAATACTGCGCCGACGTGATTGAGGCCATCGGTGAAGTGACGGCGGAGGCAGGCGTGCCTCACCCGGACATCATCACCGAGTCTGGCCGTGCCATCGTGGCCTACTACTCCGTGCTGGTCATCAACATCCTCGACGTGAACCGCTTTGAGCCAATGAGCCGCGCCATCGAAGTGGCGAAAACAGCTCCCCCGCTGCTGCATCACCTCGCCGAACTGCGTGCGGAACGTGCGAAAGACCCGAACAAGCTCTCTCGCGACCGTGTTCAGGAAATCTACAACGACGCCGTTTACTACCGCGACAAGCTGCGCAGTGAATTCAACTACGGCAAAGTCAGCCTGCGTGAGCGCTCACAGGGCGAGGAAATGTACTGGGACATCATGACCTGGCTTTCCGGCAAACTCGAATCTGTGGGCCACGATGGCAGCCAGATGGAGCGCATGGCCACCGTGATGACGGATTATTACTACGGCAACTTCAGCGTTTTCCAGAGCCTGCCTGACCTTTGGGCCATTGATCAAATTTTCCCGGTGATGCCGATTCATCGCCTCAAGGAAAAACCGACACGCAATGCGGTGCTCTCCGACATCACCTGCGACAGCGATGGCAAAATCGACAAATTTGCCCACGGTGGTGAAATCTGCGGCAGCCTGCCACTGCATGACTTGGATACCGAATCCAACGAAGACTACATGCTCGGCATCTTCCTCGTCGGGGCTTACCAGGAAACCCTTGGTGACCTTCATAACCTGCTCGGCGACACGAATGTGGTCAGCGTCTCCATCGAAAACGGCAAGCTCAAATACCGCCGTGAGCAGGAAGGCGACAGCGTCTCTGAAGTGCTGAGCTACGTGGAGTATGATCCGAAAGATCTCGCTACACGTTTCCGCAATCTCGCTGAGAGCGCCGTCGTCTCCAACCGCATCACCCCAGCAGAACGCAAGGTGATCATGGGAGCCTTCGAAGCAGGCCTGCGCGGCTACACTTACTTCGAGAGCTGAGGCAGGACAGCGCGCCAGCCCTGACGGCCTGGCGTTTTAAAATCCAACTCCAACTGCACCTCACTATGATGGGCGCAGTCGAGATCGCGTCGATTGACTTCGGTCACATCAATGGTGACCAAGCCGCGAAGTTGGGTGAGAAGACGATTGAGAGGAGGAGTGCGTTGATTCATAAAAAGCACCTGAATATATGTTCTAATGAACAGTATAGTCAAGTGCCTCTTATGAATGCAATTCGGATTACCTTATCTTTCGTCAATCGGAACGACTTTTTGTCCGTATGGGCGTCCCACGTATTCGCTCAGAGGGCGGAACAGGCGGTTTTCGCTCCACTGCTCCAGGACGTGTGCGGTCCAGCCGCTCATGCGCGCGATGGCAAAGATCGGCGTGAACAGATCGGTCGGAATATCAAGGCTGTAGTAAACTGTTGCGCTGTAGAAATCGACGTTAGCGTTGAGGCCTTTGCGCTCGCGCATGATCTCAGCGATGCGCTCGGACATTTGAATCCACTTTGCTTCGCCGAGTTGAGAGGTGAGTTTGATCGCCATCTCGCGAAGGTGGGGAGCGCGAGGATCGAGCACCTTGTAAACGCGATGCCCGATACCCATGATCTTTTTCTTCTGAGCCAGAGCGTCTTCCACCCAGGCATCGACATTCTCAAGAGAACCGATTTCCTGAAGCATGTGGATCACGCCTTCATTGGCACCGCCATGAAGAGGACCTTTCAAAGCACCGATACCAGCACTGATAGCGGAATACATGTCGCTCAAAGTCGAAGCTACGACACGAGAAGTGAAGGTCGAGGCATTGAAGCCATGCTCAGCATGCAGAACGTAGGCGACGTCGAGTGTTTGCTCAGCTTCCTTAGAAGGCACTTCGCCGGTCATCAAATAAAGAAAATGGGCGGCTTCGCTAAGATCTTTGCGCACTGGCGGCAGATCCAGCCCCTGGCGGATGCGGTGGAAATACGCAGCGACGACGCCAATTTGAGCCACCAAGCGGATGGCCGTGGCGAGGTTTTCACTCACTTCCACATCATGACGCTTCATATCGTAGCAGCCGAGCATCGAGATGGCCGTGCGCATCACGTCGATCGGGCGTGCGTCTTTAGGAACGAGCTTGAGGAAATCAATGACTCCCTGCGGCAGCTCACGCTCAGCGCGCAGTGCTGTAGTCAGTTTATCAAGCTCCACACGGTTTGGCAGCTTGTTGTAATAAAGCAGGTGGACAACCTCCTCGTAGCTGACTTTGCCAGCCAGTTCATTGATGTCGTACCCACAATAAAATAGAACACCCTCAGCTCCTCTGACTTCTCCGAGGCGGGTTTCTGCTGCGACGATTCCTTCTAGACCTTTGGAGACGACTGCCATGATGATGTGTGTGGGTTAGGGGGTGTTTAGGGGTAAATTAAGCGTGATCCGTGCCGTGATAAAAGACATTGAGCCGTTAGCGTGTAAACGCACGAGAACAAGTACCTGAGCATGACAAAAGTGAACTTCTGTGCGCTGAAGTGATAAAATTCATGCCAGAATCTCCCGCACGACATGACCGTGAATGTCCGTCAGGCGGAAATCTCGGCCAGCATGGCGAAAAGTCAGCCTTTCGTGATCGAGTCCTAACTGATGCAGGAGCGTGGCGTGGAGATCATGCATGTGAACCTTGCCATCTACCGCCATATGCCCCAGCTCATCCGTGGCACCGTGGGCGAAGCCAGCCTTCACACCACCGCCAGCAAGCCAGACAGTAAAGCCACCAGGATTGTGATCACGTCCGGTACCATTTTTCTCAGCGTAAGGCGTGCGGCCAAATTCACCGCCCCACCAGACGATCGTATCCTCCAGCAAGCCGCGCTGTTTCAGATCCGTCAGAAGACCAGAAATGGGCAGATCCACCGCTGCGGCGTGATCTCCGTGTTTCGGTAGATTACTATGCTGATCCCAGGCCGGGTTGTTGGAGTTATCTCCGTAATTGACCTGGATGTAGCGCACGCCCTGCTCTGCCATGCGGCGCGCCATGAGACACTGCCGGCCAAAGTTGTCCGTCACTTTTTCACCGATGCCGTAGAGCTTCAGGGTCGCTTCAGATTCCTTCGCGAGATCAAGCGCATCAGGAGCCTTGTTTTGCATCCGCCAGGCGAGTTCGTAGCTTTCCAGTACGGCCTCCATTTCATGATCACCAGGCAGCAACTGACCTGCACTCAAAGCTCCCAGCAACTCATGCTGACGACGCTGCTGCTCAGGCGTCCACGTCGTATTGACCAAATTTTTAATGCTTGATTCCGCCGCACGCAACCCGCTCCGCCCGATGGGCGTGCCTTGATGAACCGCAGGTAAAAAGGCATTGCCATAGTTGCGCGGGCCACCATTCCCCAGGCTGGGACTGATCGTGACAAACCCTGGCAGGCTTTCATTGGCAGAGCCGAGACCATACATCACCCACGAGCCCATGCTCGGACGCACCGTGCTGGTGGTGCCTGTATGCAAAAACAAGGTCGCAGGCCCATGGGCAACGCCCTCGGTATGCATCCCGTGCAAAAAGCATAGATCATCCACATGCTTGTTGATATTCGGAAACAAATTCGAAGCCCAGCGGCCCGTCTCGCCGTGCTGGGCAAAGTCCCAAAGCGGTTTCTTGATCCGCTGCGGAGCCCCCTTCCCGGTTTTGGCCACGGTGCGAGCGTCGGCTATATCAATGATCTTCTGATCGTCTTTAAACAAACGCGGTTTGTAGTCATAGGAATCCACCTGACTCACCCCCCCCTGCATGAAGAGAAAAATGATCCGCTTTGCTTTCGGTGCATGATGCGGCTGACGCGTCAAAACTTCCCCCTGAGCCAGTGCCGAGGCAGCCATCCAGCCAAAACCACAGCCAGTTGCTTGAAGAAATGATCGTCTCGATGTCACCATGGCAGACAACAACGCCCTGAAAGAGCGTTTTTATCCCAGCGCAGAAGAGAAAGCAAAGAAGTCACATTCCGAAGGAAGAGCAGGCCTTAAGGCTCGTTTCTGTTAGGGATGAACCGTCGTTCCTTTTTTCAAACTAGCTCAGCACTCGCAGTCGGCAGCGCCATTTCCCCACTGACTCCTTCAGCCCAGGCCGTAAGCATCTCCAAAAACGCGGCTGATCCAGCTTACAAAATCAAAAATTCAGGTATCAAACATACGCTCATGGGTTGGTGCTGGAAGCCCATGGACACCCTGCTTTTAGCTCAGCACGCCAAAGATATTGGACTCAAAGGCATTGAAGGCATCGACCGTAAATATTACCCAGATGTGCAAAAGCTCGGGCTCGAAATTTCTCTCGTCGGTGGTCACGGCTTCAGCAACGGCCCCTGCAACACCAAATTCCGCGATGAAGTGATCACCAAACTCACGGAAGGCATCGACGTTGCAGCGAGCGTAGGAGCCAAAAAAGTCATCACCTTTACTGGTATGAAGTATGAAGGCATGGACCGTGAGCAGGCCATCAAAAACTGTCTCGATACCTGGAAGGTTGTCCTCCCGCACGCTGAGAAAAACGGCATCACACTCGTTTTGGAGCACCTCAATTCCCGCGACGACACCCACCCGATGAAAGGCCATCCCGGCTACTTTGGCGATGACGTGGATTTCTGCGTGGATCTCATCAAACAAGTAGGCAGCCCCAATTTCAAACTGCTGTTCGATTTTTACCACGTCAGCATTATGAATGGAGACATCATCCGCCGTCTGCGCCAGCACAAGGAATACATCGGCCACCTGCACACAGCCGGCAATCCAGGCCGTTGCGAGCTGGACGAGCATCAGGAGATCAATTACCCCGCGGTCATGCAAGCCGTGCTCGAAATCGGCTATCATGATTTTGTCGCCCACGAATTCATTCCCACCTGGGATGACCCCATCCTCGCCCTACGACACGCCGCCATGGTTTGTGATGTGTGAATGAAAACCCCAGATAAATGCAATCCCAGACTGGACGCCGCGTTTCCAGCCCGTTAATCACTCAACAACCATGAAAAAACTCCTCGCCCCACTTTTGGTCCTGGCCTGCGCTACAGGCTACTTTTTTGTCCAAGCGGCTGACTCCGCCGCCAAGCCTTTACGTGTTCTTATCGTCGCTGGCGGTTGCTGTCATGAATATGACAAGCAGCACATGGCCCTGAAGGAAGGCATCGAAAGCCGCCTCAATGCCGTCGTCGATGTCGCCTACAATCCCGACAAAACCACCAAGGCCACTTTTGAGATCTATCAATCCAAAGATTGGGCCAAAGACTTCGACGTGATCGTGCATGACGAATGCTCAGCCGACGTGACCGACCCGGCTTATGTCGCCAACATCCTCAATGCCCACAAAGCAGGCGTGCCGGCCATCAATCTTCATTGCGCCATGCACAGCTACCGCTGGGGCAACTACCGTGAAGCCGTCGCCGTTGGTGCTGATAACGCCGGATGGTATGAAATGATCGGCCTCCAGTCCACTGGCCATGGCCCGCAGGAGCCTATCGACATCAGCTTCACCGATGCCAGCCACCCCATCACCCAGGGCCTGGAAAACTGGACCACCATTAAAGAAGAACTCTACAACAACATCCAGATCCTCGGCGGCAAACCACTTGCCAGCGGACGCCAGATGGCCATGCCAAAAACCAAAAAGGGCGAGCCTAAAGACCCGAACGCCAAACCCGTCGAGGCAAACGCAGTCGTCGCCTGGACCAATGAGTATGGCCCAAACAAGACTCGCATCTTCAGCACCACCATCGGTCACAACACCGCCACGGTTCAGGATGAGCGCTACCAGAAGCTCATCACCCGTGCCATTCTTTGGACAACCGGTAAACTCGGTGCAGACGGCAAAGCCGCCCAAGGTTACGCCAAATAAGTCCTAGAGCCGGTTCACTCCTGTCACGATCCGGGCATCCCAATGTCCCGTGCCAGGAGTTTTCGTTTCTAAGGCAGCCCTAAAGCCTGCTTCCCACACCTCTGAGCCACATTTCCTTGTTCGAAGTCTAAATTTCTTCTTTGCAGCAAGGCAAAACCCGCTACCCTGCTCGCCCTCTTTCCCCCACTGATGTCCGAATCGAAAAACATTCTCCGCCTTGGCTTGCCAAAAGGCAGCCTCCAGGAGCCGACTCTTGAACTTTTCAAGCGTGCGGGTTTTAACATCGTCGTATCATCCCGCTCTTATCGCCCAACGGTGGATGACGACCAGCTTGAGCTTCGCCTGCTACGCGCTCAGGAAATCGGACGTTATGTGGATCATGGATTCCTTGATTGCGGTATCACTGGCCGTGACTGGATCGCTGAAAACAATGCCGTTGTCGAAGTTTTGACGGATCTTCGCTATTCCAAGGCGACATCACGCCCGACACGCTGGGTGCTGGTGGTGCCAGACGACTCGAACATCAAGTCCGTCAAAGATCTTCAGGGCAAACGCATCGCCACCGAAGCGGTGGACATGACCAAAGCCTACCTTGCCAAACATGGCGTCGAAGCCGAAGTCGAATTCAGCTGGGGAGCCACCGAAGTTAAAGTCCCAGAACTCGTCGATGCCATCGTGGACATCACCGAGACTGGCAGTTCCCTCCGCGCCAACAAGCTGCGCATCGTCGATACGCTCATGGAGAGCTATCCCCAGTTCGTTTCCAGCAAAGGTGCGTATGCCGACGCTTGGAAGCGCGAGAAAATGGAAACCCTCGTCCTTCTACTGAAGGGCGCCCTTGAGGCCCGTGATAAAGTCGGCCTCAAAATGAATGTGCCAGCCAAGGCTCTCGAGCAGGTCGTTGCGACACTCCCGAGCGAGCGCTCACCCACCGTCTCCCAGCTTGCTTCGCAAGACTGGGTTGCCGTCGAGACAGTTATTGCGGAATCTGTCGTGCGGGAGATCATCCCGCGGCTCAAATCTCTCGGTGCCGAAGGCATCGTGGAATACCCGCTGAACAAAGTCGTTCCTTAACCAAACGACGCAAGAAACACAGGAGAACA
>CANHTV010000188.1 GCA_947463285.1 Verrucomicrobiaceae bacterium
CGCCTTATGTTTTGCAGCATCGCGTAGTTGTAGCACTGCGACTCGTGAGCAGCAGTCAGTGTTTGAGCGACCTTCAATTCATAAACCATCTGGTTCACCACCAAATCCAGGTAATAGACCTTGGTAAAGCTCCCATGGACCACTTTCAACGGCACCTGGGTGTGAACGATGAAACCGTCAGCCCGCAGGCGGAGGGCCAGTTCATTCTCATAGATCCGCTCATCAAACAGGCGGCCAAACTCATTCTGAATGGCGTAGGCATGCTGCATAACGGCATAGTCAACGCGGTCAAATTCGGCATCGGAGATGTCGGTAAGTTCAAGGGTGCGATGGATGGGCATGATGGAAACGGGGAAGGACGACAGATGAATGCGGACAGAGGAATGATTTTGGTGCTGGTTTTTATTCCTCTGTCCGCATTCCTTTGTCATTAATCACTAAACTGGAACTCATTGCCGATGAGGAGCACCTGCGCGAGTTGGGCGAGCGGGCTTTGCGGTGCGGGAGTTGGTGTGGCAGGGGCGCTGTTCACGAAACGCAGCGCCATCTCGGCCTCGTCAGGCTTGGGTCCGCGCAGCAGCACACGGCGATACAGCGCCTCAAGGGTGCGCGCATCCACGACGCCGCCGGTGCTGGCCTGGAGCGTGGCGGCGAGTTTGCCCGACTGCGCCTGGATGAAAGGCGAGTTGATGAGGAACAAGGCCTGCTGCGGCACGGTGGTGACGGAGCGCTGAGGGCTGTGAATGTCGGGATTCGCAAAGTCAAACATGGCGGGCACGCTGGCCTGCACTTCACGGTCAATGAAGAGGTAGAGGCTGCGGCGGGTGTCCACCTCCGGTGCGGCGAGTGGTGTGGCGCGTCCACCTGCATTCGCGACATTAAGCGAGCCGCAGACAGCGAGTGTGGAGTCACGCATCTGCTCGTAATCGAGCCGCAGGCGGTTAAAGCGCGAGAGCAGGGCGTTTTCCGCGTCCTTCACATCCTTGTCCGGTGTGCTGGCGCAGCTCTGCTGGTAGGTGCGTGAGTTCAGGATGAGGCGTTGCAGCTTCTTCAAGCTCCAGCCTTCCTGCATGAAGTTGGCGGCGAGGTAATCGAGCAGTTCCGCCTGTTCAGGCCTCGGCGTCTGCATGCCAAAGTCGCTGGGCAGGCTCACCAGAGGCTTGCCAAAGTGCAGCATCCACACGCGGTTCACCATCACGCGGGCAGTGAGCGGATTCTCCTTGCTGGTGATGCTCTGTGCCAGCTCCAGCCTGCCGCTACCCTTCGAGAACTTCCGCCCGCCAAACATCGTCAGGAAGCCGCGTGGCGCGAGTACTCCCTGACGCGCCGGATTACCACGAATGAAGATGTTCACGTCCGCTGGCTGCGGCCGATCCTGCATGGTCATGGCGCGGAGAGGTGCGCCGGGATCTTCGACAGCGAGCTTCTTGATCTCATTATCAATCTCCTGCATGCGCAGGCTGTCCTTCACGTTGAAAAACTGGTCGATGACATCCGCTGGCACCGACATCGGCGACATGGGAGTTTGCAGCAGCCCGCGCATTTCCAGCCACGGCGGATTCTCCGGCACGAGACCGCTGACGCAGGCGAGGAACACCTCCTGATAGAGAGCAGCCACTTCACCGAATTTTTTCATCGGTGGCCGCTTGGCGAGTTCATTGCGCAGCACTTCATTGGCACCGCTCTCGGGTTTGGCGAGTCGTTGGGCCAGTTCCGGTGCTTTTGCTGCGAACTCGGCCTCCTTGAGCTTCGCAAACTCTGTCCACGCGAACATCACAGGGTGCGGTTGCGGCACCAGCGCGTAGGTCGTGAGGAAGTCGCGCCACTTCGTCGCCACGCTCTCGCGGAACATTTCCGTGGCGGCAGTTGCCTTGAATGCGTCCGGCGTCATCGCAGTCGCACGCTGGGCAAAGAGCAGGTAGTCGCGCAGTTTGTCCGGCTTGCGCAGTTCGCTGAAAACCTCCTCACGGAACGCCTTCTTTTTTACCTCCACCGCCGCTACCTTCTGCTTAAACGCCGCCGCTGCCGCAGCATCCGGCGCTTCGCCGATGATCGGAAACTCCGGCGGCACGACGCAACTGTTCATCACGCTGTAGAGCGCGTAGTAGTCCGCCGTCGGCACCGGATCATATTTGTGATCATGGCAGCGAGCGCAGGACACGGTGAGGCCCATCAAACCGCGTGAGATGACATCAATGCGGTCATCGATCTGCAAGGTCCCATCGCCCACGAAGCTGTCATTCACTGTGAGAAAACCAAGCGCTGCCAGCGAACCCACCGGCTTGCCGGGAGCCTGCAAATGATCCGCCGCGAGCTGCTCCGTGATGAACTGATCATACGGCAGATCATCGTTAAGCGCCTTCACCACCCAGTCGCGATAGGTGTGCGCATTCGGGAGACGATTGTCCGCGCCTGGACCCGCGTAGCCCCAGGTATCCGCGTAGCGTGCCACATCCAGCCATATGCGCCCGATGCGCTCTCCATAGCGTGGAGAAGCCAGCAGCTTGTCGATCAATGCCGCAGCCGCATTCGGCAGGCCTCCCGCTGCCGCCTGTTTAAACTGCTCCACCTCCTCATAACTCGGTGGCAGCCCCGTGAGGCTCAAATGCAGCCTCCGACAAAGCACCGCCGCCTCCGCCGGTGTTGCAAAGTCCAGGCCCGCCTTTGCCAGCTTCACAGCGACCAGCGCATCCACCGAAGTCGGCGTCGCGGGTTTGGCGATGGGCTTAAAGGCCCAATGCTCCTGCCACTTGGGTTTGATCTGAGCCACCACCGCCTCCTTCGGCCACAGCAGCCCCATCTTCACCCACTGCGCCAGTGCCTCGATGTGCGCCGCCGCGAGCTGTGGCTTCTTCGTTGGCATCGGCTCCACACCCGGCGCATGACGCACGGATTTGATCAGGGAACTCCCCTCAGGATCACCCACGATGACGACCTTGCCCGCATCCGTGCCACGCAGCACCGCCTCCCTCGAATCCAGCCTCAGCCCGCTCTTCGCCTTCTCAGCGCCATGGCATGAGTAGCAATGCTCCGCGAGCACCGGCCGCACATTCTTCTCAAAAAATACGACCTGCTCCGGACTGAACACCGCCTCCTGCGCCACGACGCTTGTCGATGCCATGCCAATCAGGGTGAGAATACGAGTGAGGTTCATTTCAGAGATCTATTCATAAGCCGCCAGATGCGGAAGTTTATGTGACAAAACAGTGTTTCGTCAGGAATAGCCTTCAACGGCTCAGCACCTCCACGCAAACATCTCGAAGCGTGAGCCCGAGCCTCCCACGACTGGCCTTCGGCGCAAAGACCTCAGGGTTGAGGTTGAAGTGAACCATGAGGAGATCGGCGGGGTTGTCAGAAACGGCAGATGTTTCGGGAAACCTAGCTTGCATGGCGTGGATGGCCTTCTTTAACTCAGCAGCGGTCACCCGGACGTCATAGCGCCGATATTCAGTAAACGGCTGTGAGGTAAAAAGAGCCGAATCTTTGCCAGGGTGCATCCACTGGCTCTTGTAGTTCAGCGCGGAGTAGAGAATGGGAATCTGCGTACCGCCCTCCCAACCATCAAAATGCACCGTATCGGGGAACTGGTTCTCCGGGCGCATATCGAAGAGATTGGCGGCGAGCCAGAACTGCTTTTGAGAGAGTGTGTCGAGGAAAAGGAAGTTCACGGTGATGTAGGGCTGTGCCTCTCCCTCGTGAGAAGCCGTGGGCACTTTCATATTGAAGCTCATCGCCAGCTCCACGCCTTCTTTGGCAAAGGGCATCGGCGCCTTCCCGAAGTCCCACCACCAGTAGGCCGGCGTAATCGGTAGCAGCGAGCCCAGCGCAGGCCGTGGATGATCCGAATCAATCCAGATGCCGATCTCCCGTCCATGCACCTGCACGGCGGTGCTGTTTTCTGCTGCCATCGGTCCGAATTGAAAGCCTGCGGGCGCTCTCAAACCTGTGAATGCCCCCGCATCCCATGCCTGCGACACAATGGGCGTGGTCTTGCCGTAGTTCCCCATGCGCACATAAAACCTATCGCTGTCTGGATGCACCTCACCGATCACGCAGGCTGTGGCGGCCTTGGCGTCGGTGACTTCGGACTGACGGAAAATCGTGATCGAGCCTGGCTCACAGGCGAATGATGCGATAAGGATGCCTTGCGCGAGGAACAGGAGAATGAGTTTCAAAAGGAGGTGAGGGGATGGGAGTTGGCCGCTTTGAAAGCACCAGGCCTTCGGAAAGACCGCTAGGGCGAGGAGCAGCAGAGACAGCACGAGGACGATCATGGCGAAATCTACTTGGCGGGTGAGGTGTTGGCTAACCACTCGCCTGTATTTGCGTTGAAAATCTCCTCCCCCGCATCCGCTGCCCGCACTTCCACGCTGCTGACCTGGACGCCGAGCGTGCGCAGGTCGCTGGACTTGGGGTCGAGCTGTTGGGGCACCCAGCCGTGGCTGCGGAGTTCGAGTTCAATGTGATCCTGCGTCGTTGCGGGTAGCACCGCAGTCAGCGTGTCGCCAGCCGTGAGCGGAGCCATTTGCGTTGCCTCAAGATACAGGCCCGCGGTGGGGGAGATCGTTTGAGGTAGAAAGTTACCTTTGATGGTGATCGTGCAAGGTTTACCAGGGACAACAGGGAGTCGCAGACGTGCACTCACGCCGGTCCAGCGTGCAGTCAGCTCGGAGATTTGCCATGCACCCGCTTCCAATACCGATCCCCTCAACGGCGCAGTCCTCGGCGACTTCACCGTTGGCGGCACTTTGTAGATGCCTTGCAGCGTCACGTTCGCCGGAATGTTCAAGTTTCCCGCGATCCGAAACGATCCCGCAGGCACCGTCACCACGCCGCCGCCCGCCTTGCCCGCTTCATCGAGCAAATGCTGAAAAATGGCGGTGTTGTCCGTGGCGCCGTCGGGCTTTGCGCCTGCGGTGATGACATCCCAGCTTGTGGGCGTGGTTTGTGAAAAAGCGCTGGTGGTGAGGAGGCAGACGAGGAGGAGGATGGGCTTGGTTTGCATTGGGCAAATGAGTCAGGTTGACGCAGTCATTGAGGCCTATGGCTTGTTTGTCGGTGACAGCGCTGACAGCAAGAAAGCGCTCAACTGCTTCAAGCTCTCTGTTGCCTCGCCGGGCTTCGTGCCATCGGGGACTTTGGTTGAATGGCCGAGTTCAAAGGTGCCTGCGGGGAGGTTGAAGAAATACCACGCAGGCTCGAACTGGATGAAGCGGCAGTTTTTGTCGAGGGCACTCTGGGTCCAGGCGATGATCTCCTCCGGCTTCGTGTCCATGTAAGTAAAATTGTGCAGCCAACTTTGATTTGAGAGGCCGTAGCCTGCGGCTCCGTCTTTGGGAAAGGACTCGACTGCGGTGTGCCAGGTGCTGAGGCGTGGGATGGAGGCTTCGTTCGGCTCGTTGTTGTTGTAGGTCACAGTGACGACGCCGGGATGCTGCCGTAGCAGCGCTTTGACCTGCTCGGTATAGTTCGGCATCGCCTTGTCCCACGGTGAAAACGGCATCCAGCCGAAGTCGGCCCACTGCACCAACATGGCGTGCTCTTTGGCGAAGCGGATGAAACCCTCGGCGAGGTCCGGGCGAAAGAAGGTGTCGGCAGGCAGCTTGTCGCCGGGTCGCTTCAACTCGGGATTGGTGGTCTTCATCGCCCGGATGCCGTAGTCTTGACCAAAGATTTCCATGAAGCGCAGTCCGACGAGCGAGACTCCATACGTGGTCTTCAGCTCGGCAAGCTGCTCCACCGAGATCGACAAGCCGTGGCTGGAATCAAACGGCTCATTCGCAGGCCCATTCGCGCCGAGCGTGAAGCTGTCCGACGAGATGACATCGAGCACGAACGGCATTTTCAGCTTCACCAGCGAGTCGAGTGCCAGCTTGAGGCGTTGCTTGTCCTTGATCATCGGATTGAGCAGCACACTCACGTCGTAGCGCTCCCGGATCGGTTCCAAGGCCTGTACCATCCGCGTGATCGCCTCCACATCGCCATTCACCACGACGCCGTTGCCGAAGCCTTGGTCGATGGAGAAGATGAGATGGGTTTTGATTGGAGCGGCGAAGACTGGGGAGCCAAGGATAACCAGAGTTAGGAGCAGTTTCATTGTCGGATGAGGGGATGCATCCTCAGTGTGAATCTACGGTTATCAAATCCATGATTGCCTCGCGGCACAGCACATATCAACGCCGTGCGCAAAAGCTCCATCCGTCGCATGGACATCACGCAGTAGGCCTGTTATGGACACGCCCGCCAGATGCCTGGCACGGATAAACTCAGCGGCAGCCTGCTGGAAGGCATGAGATTCAGCCGACAGGAGTGGAAAAGTCGGCCAAAGAAACGGCTAAATGGGGACAAACTATTTTCGTCTTTCATTTAGCCACGCCAGATCTTGCCAATGGATTCCCAGTAGATGCAACGCTGACGAGCCAGGGTGGGCGTTGCTCAAACCCATTGCTGAGTCCGGAACTCCTGAAGCCGACACGCTAGCCAGCACCAAAGAAAGAAGCGGTACGCTGATGGCAGGAATGTGAATCCGTTGATAAGCGCTTCTGGGTTTACCTCTTAACCTCCTCATCGCGCTGAAGCTGCGGCCAAGCCATCGCATAATTGGCATTCAGCAGCCACTAGACGTGGATTTGTCACCGGTGAACCTTTTTCCACCCGAGGTGGGGTTTCGCCCCATAGCAATACACTCGGCAGTGACACAGCGTGGTTTCGCCCAACCGTGCAGGCAAAACACCCATCCACACTCTTATGTTACTCAAAGCAAACGCGCTCAAAGGATTCAAACTCGACTGTCTTGATGGCGAGATCGGTGAGGTCAGTGAATTTTACTTCGATGACCGGCACTGGGTCATCCGCTACCTCGTCGCGGACACGGGCGGCTGGCTCACGGGCAGACTGGTTTTGATCTCGCCGTATGCCCTGGTCGGCGCAGTGAAGGAGGACGACGCTATCGCGGTGAATCTGACCAAAAAGCAGATCCAGGACAGCCCTGGTCAAGATATGGACAAGCCCGTCTCACGCCAGTTCGAGCTGGACTACAACGGCTACTACGGCTGGCCGATGTATTGGGGTGGTCCCTACATGTGGGGTGCTTATCCCTTCCTGATGCGAGACCCGAACCAGTGGAACACGCCGACGGACGCGGAGAAGTCCTGGGATGCGCATCTGCGCAGCACGGATGCGGTGACGGGCAACAA
>CANHTV010000189.1 GCA_947463285.1 Verrucomicrobiaceae bacterium
GAAGTATGACAACCTCGCGCAGGCCTCCTCGAAGTGCTTTGGCTCCCCGTGGAAATTCACCAAGCATGGCGAATGCGGCATGGAACTCAGCGAGCTGCTGCCAAACCTGAGCAAGGTGGTGGACGAGATCACGCTCATCCGCTCTATGACCTCGGGCGTCAGCAATCATGCCCAGGGCCTCTACGCCATGAACGCAGGCCGCATCGTCCCGGGGCGTCCTGCTTTGGGCTCATGGCTCACTTATGGTCTGGGCAGTGAGACTGACGAGCTCCCCTCCTACATGGTGCTCGCGCATCCCAGCGGCCTGCCGACCTTTCAGGGCGAGCACTTCACCAATGGCTGGCTACCTTCGCTTTATCAGGGCACGCTCGTGCGCCCCACAGAGCCGCGTATCTTGAATCTCGACCCGCCAGCCTCACTCGCCGGGGCACCGCAGCAGCGGCAGCTGGATTTGCTTAAGGCCTTTAATGAAGACCACCTCTCTCAGCATCCCGGTGAGCTGGATCTCCAGGCGCGCATCTCCAGCTATGAGCTCGCGGCCAAAATGCAAACCGCCGCCAAAGAAGCGCTCGATATTTCCAAGGAGCCCGAGCACGTCAAAAAACTCTACGGCGTCGATAATCCCGTCACCAAAGACTACGCCACCCGTTGCATCATCGCTAGGCGGCTCGTGGAGCGCGGTGTGCGTTACGTCCAGGTGCTGAATGCCGGCCAGTCCTGGGATCAGCACAGCGCCCTCATCACCTCATTGCCGAAGAACTGCGAAGCCACGGACCAGCCCAGCGCCGCGCTTTTGACCGATCTGAAGCAGCGCGGCCTACTGGACACCACCGTCGTCCACTGGGGGGGCGAGATGGGCCGCCTGCCCGTTTTGCAAAACGATGCCGGACGGGAAAAATGGGGCCGCGATCACAACACCTACGGCTTCAGCCAATGGGTGGCTGGAGGCGGTTTCAAGCGCGGTTACGTCCATGGCGAGACCGATGACTTCGGCCACAAAGCCATCATTGATGAAGTCCGCCACTTCGACTACCACGCCACGCTCCTTCAGCTCTTCGGTCTGGATCACACCAAGCTCACCTACAAGCGCAACGGCCTCGCCGCCTCCCTCACGGACAATCAGGGCGCGAAGGTCATTGAGCCGCTGCTGGCGTGATTGAGATGCTTGGCGGAATGACCAAGAAATGACGAATGAGTAAGCACGAATGACGAAGGAAGCCCGAAGGCCAAATGACGAAAACGTCCCATGACTATGCGGGAGCCTCCGCTCTCTTCGTCATTCGGCCTTCGTCATTCTTTCGTCATTAGGGAATTCGTCATTCGTCATTTTGCGCTTAGTTCTGCATCATGGCCCGACCCAAATTCAGCAACAACGCAGCCCACGAAGAGCATGGCCTGCAGCACATCCTGCGTTGGAAGCTCGGCCTGCCGCCGCGAGAATACCCCGTCCTGCCTCATGCGCCGGACCAGCCAGCTCCACGGCAAAAATTGCGGCGTGAAGACATCGCTGAACCACCTGCGTCAGGGTGGCGCGTGGCCTGGCTCGGCCATGCCTCGTTTCTGCTTCAGGGCGCGGGGTTGTCGCTGCTGATTGATCCCGTTTTTTCAGCGCACTGTGCTCCCTTGCGGCTGCCGTTTTTACCACGACTCTCCCCACCTCCCTGCACACTGGCGGACCTGCCTGCCATTGATGCCGTCCTGCTCACTCACTCCCACTACGATCACTTGGACCTGCCCACTTTGAAGCGACTGGGGCAGGGGACCCCGCTCATCGTCCCTGAAGGCCATGCGGGCTGGCTGCGCCGCGCGGGGTTTCCACAGGTCACCGAGCTTTCCTGGTTCAGCCAACACAGCTTGGCTCCAGGCGTCACCCTCACTGCCACCCCGGCCCAGCATTTCACCGCCCGCACCCTCTGGGACCGCAATCAGGCACACTGGTGCGGTTGGCATCTCGCCGGTGGTGGCCACACCCTCTGGCACGCGGGCGATAGCGCCTACAGCGATGACTTTCGCGAGATCGGCCGCCGCCTGGGGCCCATCGACTTCAGCATGATTCCCATCGGGGCCTACCAGCCGCGCCACATCATGCGCACCATGCACATGAACCCGGAGGAAGCCGTCACCGTCTTTCGTGAGACCGGTTGTCGCCGTGCCGTGGCCATGCATTGGGGCACCTTTAAACTTACCGATGAACCCCTCGGCGAGCCGCCCCTGCGTCTCGCGCAGGCAGTGCAGGATCAAGGCCTGCCCGCAGACACCTTCGTCGCCGGAGCCATCGGGCAGGTTTGGACGGTGGGGTGAGGTGGGTTCGTTGTTCTTGATTGGCTTCATGTCATCAGGCTCGAAGGGGAGATCTGAAGGGCTGGATTCTTGGTTGGTCCGCCGCCGATGACCGGGGCGGTATTGACATAGCCTAAATCTCGCGGCTCCAGCAGGTAGTTGGTATTGCCCCAGCGGAGATTGGGGCCATTCCAGCGGACTCGAGCCTGTCAGAAAGCTTCTGCCGCAGCAGTCGCAGTGATACAAAACAAAGCATCCGCCCCTCTGTAAGCCCCCAGTGGCAATGCTGCTGACAAATCTCATGATCAGTGAAAGAATTTCAAAATTCACCCAACCGACGATGCACATTCTCATCATCACCTTTCTAACAGCCATCAGCTTCGTTGCGAGTGCTGAGGAGGATCTTCGTTCAGGCGCTCCGAAAGACTGCTATCTCTATTCGTGGGGCAAAGGACCGAACTGGACAGTCAAAGTTTCGCTCGAGTTTCGGCTTTCTCTGCTTAACCTCACGATGCCTTACGTTGACGATCAGTATTCCGAACCGACGGAAAAGGCTCTCACATGGATCGAACGCCAGAAAGAGCCGACGATCACCACCGAGACACCGCCGAAGCTGATCGGGCGCAAGGCGATGGCCAGGGTGATCAGTGACTTTGCCGCCATGGCAGGCACGCCTTGTCACGCGCTGGTGTCGCTGATCGCGCCGCCACAGACGCCGGTAAAGCGTGTGCTGGCTGTTTATGCGGGCAGCGGCTCGGATGCCATCTATCGTGTCAGCAACATCTTGCGCTTTCAGTCGCCTGATCCGAACGTTTATCTCAAAAAAATTGATGTTCGATCTCAGCTCAGTCTCACCATTGATGCAGGAGAAGTTTCGTGAGCTTATTGTAGGCTTCCACGCCAAGAACGGCGCTAGAGCGTAAACGGTTTTCGTCCACAACCATCCGAAGCGTGGGCATGTGCATAGCTACTGCACGACAAAGAAGAACGCTGACCCATACGAAGACCTAGTTGCCTATTTCCCGATTAAATTGATTTTTCATGACGACTGTCTCGAAGAAGCTAGCAGAGATGAATCAGGATTCAGTATGCTTGATGGGACGACCGTCGTGCCCTGGAATAACGAAGAATGTAATGTGATCTTTGCTCAGCACTGTTCGGTTTGCTTGGCTGCACAGCACCCAAGTCAGCCGCTTTAAATCTGTCCAGACATGATGATCCTAGAGGCGGAGAGTGGCGAGGTGAAGATCGACTGGCGGCCTAGACCACGAAGGTGGTAATTAGTGAGTGACGAGCCTGCCAGTAACTCTCACATGCAAAGTTAAAGCCCCAAGCTCTGGGTGCTTGGCCTTTTCAACACGAATGAAAACGAATGATCCACGAATCAGCGTGAATGGCCCACGGGGGCCTATTCGGGCGGCAATTGCGGATCGTTAGACTGGGCGCTTTACTTGGCGACGTAGTCGAGCACACAGACTTTATCGAGGATCGGCTTCAGCTGACCGACGAACTCGGCATGAGAGGGGTGGGGCAGATAGACATCGAGACCCGCTTTGTCAGCAAAGGTCACGAAGAAGCAATGGGTGAAGCCGTCGTTGAGGTTTTCAGGGCTGACGTTGGTGCCCCATTCAAAACCTTTGACGGTTTCGATCTTCTTGGCGAGATCGATGAAGGCCTTCTCGATGCCCTGCACCTGCTCAGCGGTGGCGCTGTCTTTGAACTTGAAGAATACGACGTGGCGGTAAGGAGCATCTGCAGCGGGTGAGGAGGTCATGAGAAGAAGGAAGGCAGTGAGGGTGAGGAGGAGCTTCATGGGAAAGTTTACTTTTGTTTACGGTGGTTGACGATGGATTACAGTGGTTTGCCAAGCCATCGTCAACAATCGTCAACAACAGTCAACCATCGTAAACGGCTTTGTTAGCTCAGCGTCCTGCATTCCGGCAATCCCGCACGCAGGCTGGCCCAGGGTTCTTGAGCTGAGACGTCTTGGGGGTCGGGGACGGCGGCGAGGTCGTCGGGGAGCTTGGCGGGTGAGAGGATGGCGAGGAAGACGAGGGGCTCATGATGGGGGTTGTAAGTGGCATGAATGACGCCGGGTGGGATGTGAGCCATCTCGCCGGCTTTGAGGATGCGCTTTTCGGTGCCGACCCATTGCTCGGCGCGGCCATAGATCACGTAGATGATTTCCTCCCGATGTGGATGAAAATGGAAAGGATGGCAATGCATCGGGTCCATGTTTGCCCGCACAAGCAGGAGCTTGTCAGCCTCCACCAAATCTGGACGGCAGAGCCATTCATTGTTAGTCCAGGGATTGGTCTCGCGTGCGGCATCGTCGATCTGAATGAAGCGTGTGGGGGTGTCGGCCATAGTGGGGAGATGCTAACGTGCCTGAAATGACTGGCAAACAGGGAATGCGCACCGTGCTCCACCTGTGACTATCTGGATTGCTACACAGTCATTCTCAAAAGCGCGGAGGAAAAACTTCCACTAAAGTCATATTCCAGCTTGCTTGTGCTGAAATTTTGATTACCTCATCGGCCCCCATCCGCGCGGGTAGCTCAGCGGTAGAGCAGTTGGCTTTTAACCAATTGGTCGAGGGTTCGATCCCCTCCCCGCGTACCACCTTGATGGTTGTAAGTTTAATGCCCAGGTAGCTCAGTGGTAGAGCAGTTGGCTCTTAACCAATTGGTCGTGGGTTCGAATCCCCCCCTGGGCACCATTTCTTCTAAGTTATGAAGAAGCTGCTACAAGCCCCTGAAAGTCAGGGCTGAACTTCTGAGTCATGTGAATCTGACTCTTCAACCGATGCCTTTGATTCAGTGTCTTCGGCAGTGGTTTCTTCCAGCTCTTCTGACTCAGAAACAGCGGCTTCCACTTCGTCTGCAGCCGCTATTTCTTCAGCAGGTGCCTCTTCGACGACAGCTGTCGTTTCAGCGGTGGGCTCGTCTTTCACGAGCTTGCCATCGGGACCGAATTTCATACCTGCGATCTTAGCTGCCTCTACGGCAGGGCCACCAAAGCCGAGCAGCATGGCCACTTCGTCCTGGAGCTGGGCGAGTTCATCGAGACGCAGCTCGGGGTCACGGACGATGAAGACCTCGCTGGTCTTTTTGTTTTCGTAAAAGAGCATCTTGTTTCCATCCACCTCCTTGGTGGCCGTTGGCGCGAGGATGCGTTTCCGCTCCAGCATGAGGGCGAGGATGTAGCGGGCGTTCTCCGTGGCGGGTTCGTCTTCCTCAATGAAGCGCTGGAGCAGGGCCATGGCGCTTTCCTTGCTGGTCACCTCAGGCTTGGTATCGACGATGTTCGGTGTATAGGTCGTCTTCCAGTAGGCGATGGGCTTGCGCTCGCTGACCTCCTGCTTCCAGACATCCAAGGCGACATCGCGGCGCAGGTAACCGCTGGTTTCGGCGTCAAAATAGATGGCCGTGTTGAAGACCTCTCCCTCAACAAACGGGCGCTCGGACAGTGAGCAATGATGGGAGCGTGTGCGGATGGACCAATTTTGAATCATGAGCAGGAATGGATGAAGCGAGAGCCCGCAGCCCCGTCACGCAGCCTGACGATTTCGCGGACGGGCGATCTGGACTTTCTTCTTGAAAAAACGCGCCAGGTTGAGCTTGGGCAGATCTTTGTTCAGTGAGCGATAATGCAGCAGCATGACGCCCAAGAAACCAAAGATGAGATGTGGAATCCAGGGGCTCAAAGCTGGCGGGAGATGATCTCCCTTGCCGAGATTTAGGCAGAGATTGTTCAGGAACAGCAGGGCGAAGAAGATGAAGATGGAGCCTGCAATGCCACCGACGGCCCCGCGTCGTGAATAGGCAATGCCCAAAGGCGCGGCGACGAGGGCCAGCGCGAAGCTCTGCCAAGGCATGGCGAAACGATGATGGTAGTGCGCGTAAAACGGAGCGAGCCGCTCCGGGCTGTCATTCGGGTGCGCTTTCATGTAGGACACCAGCTCTGGGACGCCCATGTAATCGGGCTTCAAGGCGTAGCTGATCATACTCCAGGGTGTTTCCTCAAAGCTGCGCACATCTAGCACGGCTCGGCCGTTGCCATCACGATCAAAGGGCTTGATTTGTGTGGGCTGGGTGTCGGTATAGCGCACTTCTTTGCCATCAAAGAAGCGCCACAGGCCGCCAGGAAACCATGTTGCAGAGTCGGCATGGATGACACGGGTGACCTGCCCTTGGGCATCTTGCTCACGCACCTGCACACCGCGCAGGCGGCCGTCGCGCATGGAGAAAGGCATGGAGCCAATGAACCAGGTGCGCTGAGTCAGGGGATCATGATACATGATGTCTGACTGCATGATGCTATCCTTCTGCTTGCCTTCCAGACCACGAATGACGGCATCCTTTTTCCCTTCAGCACGTGGTGCCCAATGGTAATTGGCCGCGAAACTCACCATGGCCACGGCTGCGGAGACGACGAACAGGGGCTGCAAAATCTGCATCACACTGCGCCCGACACCGAGCATGGCCACGACCTCGTTGGCGCGTGACATTTTGGTCAGCGTGTAGAGCACGGAAAGCAGCAGCGAAGCCGGCATCACCGAGACAAAGATGAAGGGCATGACCCCAAAATAGAACATCACCACACGTCCGAGCGGTGCCTCGGCTTCCTGGAAATCCTTGAGATTATCCAGCAGATCCATGATCAGCCATAGGGAAGTGAAGGCGACAAAACAGAAGACCAGCGGAGCCAAAAAAGTGCGCATGGTGTAGCGATCCAGCGCACCGCAGCGGTGGTAATAATGCAGCAATGCAGGCAGACCCAAAGACGCGGTCACCAGCAAGATGAGCTTCACCCAATAAGCCGTGAAAGCCATCGGTTCGCCCATCTCCGTCATCTGCATGGC